>JAPLJP010000042.1 GCA_026388535.1 Deltaproteobacteria bacterium
AACGGATAAATGGCGCAAGCAGTGTATCGAAATTTGAGAAAGCCTGCGCTCCTGCGGCTTCTCCCTGCAAGGTATAAAAGAAATTAACCACCTGACCCAACGCGCTGCGCAAATGATTGGCCGGCTTGCTCTCGACTTTGCCGGACACACCCTGGAAACCCTGCAGGAGCAAATCATATAAATCCCAGCCCACGCAATAAACGGAAAGTAAACTTAAATCGTGAATATGGAAATCACCATCCGTATGCGCTTTGTGAATTTCCGGCGAATAGATTTCATTGAGCCAGTAAACCTTGCTCACTTCTGAAGATATGTAATTATTCAAACCTTGCAAAGAATAATCCATATTACTGTTTTCATTGATCTTCCAATCAAGCTTCTTTAAATACTGATCAACAAGATCAACTTCCATTTTATTGGTAATATCCCTTAAACGGGCATGTTGATCGCGATAAATTATATAAGATTTAGCCGTTTTTCGATAAGGAGACTGCAAGAGAACTTCTTCTACAACATCCTGAATCTCCTCGACGGTTAAAACTTTTCCATCAAAGAGATTTTCGGCAAGATTTAAAACCTTGATAGTCAATTTACGCGCTTCTTTAATATCGAATTCACCGGTGGCAACGCCAGCCTTGGCGATGGCATTGGTGATTTTTTCCGCGTTAAATTTAACTAATCGGCCGTCTCTTTTTTTGATTCTTAAATTCATACGCAACTCCATTAGTGAATAGAAAATTAAATATAATTACTTACAAATACGCTATATATTGGGGTAGGAATAGATACTACCACTACATATAGTAATTATCAAGAGAATAATAAAAATATTTTCAAGTAGGATATTACGGTAAGAAGTCGCCAGTAAAGCCATTAATTATGGTGAGATGGCTGTAAATTATACCTTGTTATATTCTGAGAAGATCATGGAAAAAACGGCACGGCCCTGAGTGGATGATCTAAGATCAGTGGAATAACCAAACATGGCCTTCAGAGGCACTTTGGCTTTAATTTCGCTTACCGTGCCCTTGGGATTAACAGATTGAATTTCACCTTTGCGGGCATTGATATCACCGATAACATCACCCATAAATTCACTGGGCGTGATAATATCAACCATCATAACCGGCTCGAGCATAACCGGATCGGCTCCGATGCATCCATCGCGGAAAGCGGTGGCCGCAGAGATTTTGTAACCCTGGGCTGATGAATCGCTTTCACGAAAAGAACCGCCTATTATCGTCGTTTCGACATCTATTACCGGATAGCCGTTAAGTACGCCGTTCATCATTGCTTCCGTGATGCCTTCCTCAATTACAGGATAATATTCGGCAGGAATTATACTGTCATCTATTTTAATAATTATTTCATTTCCTGAACCCCGCTTACGCGGCACCAATGAAAGGCGGACATGACCAAAATGCTTCTTTTCACCCAGTTCCTTTTCAAAGATGCCTTCAATCTCTACTTTCTTCTGAATCGTTTCACGATAAACGACCCTGGGTCTGCCGACATTGACATGGCTGTTAAATTCACGACTCAAACGATCAACAATAATTTCCAGATGCAGTTCTCCCATGCCGGAAATTATCGTTTGCGCAGTTTCCTCTTCGTATTTCACTTTTAGTGTTGGATCTTCTTCTATTAACTTATCCAATGCCATTGTCAGCTTTTCCTGATCCGCGGGCGTTTTAGCTTCAATAGCCTGGCTGATTACAGGCTCGTAAAATTCTATCAGTTCGAGCATGATCGGATGTTCTTCATCACAAAGGGTATCGCCCGTTGTCGTTGTTTTTAACCCTAATACGGCAACTATATCTCCCGCCGAGGCTATATCTATTCTTTCCCGTTTATTGGCGTGCATGCGTAAAAGGCGGGCGATTTTTTCCCGCTTCTTTTTTATTGAATTGTAAACCTCATCATTGACACGGATTTTACCGGAATAAATCCGCAAATAAGTAAGTTTACGGCCTTCATCAAGCATAATTTTAAAAGCCAGCGCTGCCAGCGGTTCCTTGTCGGAACTATGCCTGACCTCTTCTTTTTTAGTCACAGGATTTATTCCTTTGACAGGCGGAATGTCTTCCGGAGACGGCAGATAGTTGATGACGGCATTAAGCAGGGGCTGAATTCCTTTATTGCGCAGAGCCGCGCCGCAAAGCACCGGCACTATTTTTAAAGAGATTGTCGCTTTTCTCAAGGCTTTCTCAATTTCGGCTACGGTAATTTCTTCGCCGCCCAGATATTTATCAGCCAGATCATCGTCAACCTCGGCAAGTATCTCAATCATTTTTCCCCGCTTTAGTTTTGCCTGGCCGGCAAATTCTTCCGGAATTTCCTGCGTTGAAAATTCCATGCCCTGGGTTGAATCATCCCAAACCAGCATCTTTTGATTAATCAGGTCTATTGCCCCGCGAAAACTATCTTCACTGCCAGCGGGAATCTGGATAGCCACGGGAATAGAAGTAAAACGCTTCCGCATCATGTCGATAGCAACGAAGAAATCCGCGCCCACCCTGTCCATTTTATTGATGAAGGCGATTTTAGGAACACCGTATTTATCAGCCTGATGCCATACGGTTTCCGATTGCGGTTGTACGCAACCTACGGCGCAGAAAACAACCACAGCCCCGTCTAAAACACGCAGAGAACGCTCCACTTCAATGGTGAAATCCACGTGCCCTGGTGTATCAATCACATGTATATCATGATTATTCCACACGCAAGTCGTCACCGCTGAAGTTATAGTTATGCCTCTTTCCTGCTCTTGCGGCATCCAGTCCATAACTGCTTCGCCGTCATGGACTTCTCCCATCTTGTAAGATTTTCCAGAGTAGAAAAGAATTCTTTCTGTGACCGTTGTTTTTCCGGCATCGATATGAGCGACTATACCGATATTTCGCGTACGGGATATTTTTGATTTTGGCGCCATAAGATAATTAACTATTCTTTTCTTTTTCCGAAATAAGAAGTTCCCAATCAGGGATAAAAGCTTTTCGAGTTGAAATATGACCTTTAATAGATGACAGTTCCTTGCCTTCCACTAAAATCTTTACTTTTTTTATACTGGGAATATTTTGAGTTATGGAGTTAGTTAAAGAATAAATTGTGGCCATTTCCGCGGTTGACCCGCCCTGATGCAGTTTCGTCAGGCTTTTGCTGAAGTTAACCAAAGCGATTCCAGTGTCGCTTACCTTTACATCTCTTAGAACCACACCTGAAGGAAAGGTGTTAACCAGCCCCGTCTTAGAACCTTCAATTAAGGCTTTAACAATTTCCCTGGCTTGCGACGCGGCATCGTTTTCCTTGAAAATATAACGTTTTTCAGATTTTAAAAAACGCTCCTGCTGGTCAGAAAAATAAATTTGTACCACCTGTTTTTCTTTCTTTTTCAAGGCGTCCATGTCCACAGGAGGAAACAATACATTAAACAAGGTAAGAAAGAAAAGAACCAGCAGAATAAATATTCCTCCGAGAATAAACGATAAATAAAGAATTCTTGTGGACTTCTTTGTTTTTTTTTCCTTGATATTTTCCGATCGGAGCTGTCTTTTAGTCGTCATAAAAAATAAATCCTTCTTTAAAAACTGCGCCAATCTAGGGTATTTTCCCTTAGCTGTCAAGAAGAACAAAATTAGTGACACAAGCTGAGAGCGAATGTAATGAAGCTCGAAGCGTAAGTGGAACTATCCCTGAGCCGTAAGGCGAATGGGATATTATAAATAGCTTCGGGGATAATTCGATTTACGCTTCGAGCGTCGTTGCACTCTTTCACCACGGCGCTACGCTCCTGGGATAGTTCGTCCTACAAATTTCAATGCGCTACGCTTTTGAATAAGGTGTCATTAATCCCACGTCGCTTCGCTCCTAGGATAATTCCACTTGCGCTTCGAGCTTCGTCCCGACTAGTCGGGACTAGCTCTCAGCGAGTGTCATTAGTAATTTTCGGCTAGAACTTCATAATACGATTGCGGGTGTTTACAGGCCGGGCATTCTTTGGGCGCTTCCGGTCCTTCATGCACATAACCGCAGTTGATGCAATGCCACTTCTTAGCTTCTTTCTTTTTGAAAACTTCATTACCGGCAATATTGGCGATAAGTTTCCGGTATCTACTTTCGTGGAATTTTTCTACTTTCGATATTTGTTCAAAAGATATTGCCACTTCTAGGAATCCTTCTTCCTTGGCAATTTTGGCAAAATTAGCATAGAGAGTTGTCCATTCCATATTTTCCCCTGCCGCTGCCGCTTCCAGATTACTTTTTGTATTCCCGATAACACCCGCGGGATACGCGGCGGTAATTTCAACTTCTCCGCCTTCGAGATATTTAAAAAACACCTTGGCGTGTTCTTTTTCATTTTCCGCAGTCTCCAGAAAAATGCGTGAAATCTGCTCTAACCCTTCTTTTTTAGCGGCGCTGGAAAAATAGGTATATCGATTTCTTGCCTGAGCCTCACCGGCAAAAGCCGCCAGTAAATTTTTTTCTGTTTTTGTTCCTTTAATTGATTTGGCCATAATTCATCTCCTTTCTTTTCTTGTTTCGACTATATTAAACACTCTCTTTAAACTTATCAATGGTCATTTAATTTTTTTCCCAATGGAAAAAGCTTTTCCCAGATATTTTCCCACAATATGATAGGCTTGATTTTCCGGAGCGTAAATGACAGGTTCTATCTTTAAAATATCAGGCAGACCATCCTCCCCAAGCATTGTTTCATCAACCTTGACATCCATGATTTCGCCTATAAAATGCGTATGAATGCCTACCTCGCTCTGCCCCATGAGCTTACATTCGATAATCATAGGAAATTCCTTGATATAAGGAGCGTCAACTTTTTCGCTTTTTACGGCGGTAATACCTGCCGCCGCGAATTTATCAACATTTCTGCCGGAAACCATACCGCAATAATCGGCAATTTCAATCTGGGCGGCAGAAGGAACATTAACCGTAAAAGCCTGCCGCTCAATTATATTGCCGTGCGTATAAGTAGCTCCTCTTAACGATATAGCTATACAAGGCGGTTTGGAACTGCACACTCCCCCCAGGCTATAGTTGCAGCATTGGGTTTGCCGCTTTTGTCGTAGGACCCTATCAGCCACACCGGAGTGGGATAAACCAGAGTTTTTGCGCCAAAAGACTTTTTCATAAATTCCTCCTGACCATTTATTTAATGAACAATTTTAATTATTATACTTATTTTTAGATTATTAAAAAAATAAATTCAAATTATTTGAAAATTAATTTATAGTAAATAATAATTATACAACACGAGTATTGGTTACATTATGATTATACTGAACACTATAAAAATTAGGAGAATATTTTATGGCTACTGTTATGCCCGAAGCCGAACACGTACAGAAAGCAATCAAATGGATATCCGCAACGTTAGAAGAAAAGGACAATCAATCCTTGCAATCGCTTATAGAAAAAGCTGTTTTTAAATTTGATCTATCTCCCAAGGACACAGAGTTTCTAATGAATTTTTTCCGCGAGCACGGGAAATAGGATTGATTTTTTGTGCATACCAAAGTGAGCTTTGGAAACTGTTTTCAAGGCTCACTTTGGTTTATTATATTGCTGCCTATTCGTAATAATCCGGCTGATATATTTATATTTGCTTCTTTAGATTGGTTATTTTCTTA
>JAPLJP010000177.1 GCA_026388535.1 Deltaproteobacteria bacterium
TTTTTATGTCGTTGGGCATCGTAGCGGAAAAAAGCAATGTTTGACGCTGTACGGGAAGATGTTTCACTATTCTTCGGACATCCGGCAGAAAGCCCATATCAAACATATGATCCGCTTCATCCAGTACCAGCACCTCTACATGAGACAAGTCAATGGTATTGCGTTCTATATGATCAAGCAGCCGGCCGGGACACGCTGAGACAATATCAACTTTATCACGGAGCTTTTTTATCTGGCCTTGAATGTTCACTCCGCCATAGATGGAGGCGCTGTGGATTTGCGCCCTGCGTCCCAATTGTCCTATTGCTTTGTGGGTTTGTTCGCTCAACTCCCGCGTCGGCGCTATGATAAGGGCGCGGATGCGGCCGCGCGGCCCCTTCATAAGACGTTGTAAGATCGGCAACACAAAAGCCGCTGTTTTCCCGGTTCCGGTTTGGGCAAGCCCCATAACATCGCGGCCTTCCATAATCGGCGGGATTGATTTTAATTGAATTGGTGTCGGCACTGTGTAGCCAAGCGCTTGCACGCCGGCAAATATTTTCGCATGTAACTCAAACTTCTCAAAACTCATTTCTTCTTTTTCCTTCTTTTTCAGTATTAGTGACACTTGAACCCATTTCTAATCGTTGCGGCTTTTCAATATACGCCGCTTTACCGTGCAGGGCAGCATCCCCAAAGAACGCATACACTCATAGTATTATAGCTGGATTCTATTACGATTAGCTGGATTTTCCTGCCGAAGTTTCCAAGAGAAAAAAGTTGGGAAGGTAAATAACTATCGCTATCACTGGGCAGTCTTTACAGGCATAACTAATAAATAGCAAGAAATATCTTTATACCAACTAAATTTCTTTTATTCCTACTGGTTGACGAATTCAAAAAAATATGAAATATTGCAGTCCTTGGAATATTACAAATATTAATAATTAAAATATAGCACCGTTGTAAAAAACTCGTCTCAAGTAAAAAACAAGTAAAAGAGGAGGAGTTAATAGCTAATGAAAAAGACATTAGGAATGATGATAGCGGTAATTGTGTTGGTCGTTTTAACCGGGGCTTTTATTACGCCTAAGCCTTCCATCGCAGAGGGAATTGCCAATGACGGACGTTTCGTTATCATGGACGACGGGACAATATTGGATACGAAGATGGATCTGATTTGGGCGGCCAGGGACAATGGGAGTAATATAAACTGGTCAGATGCCAAATCCTATTGTGAGAATTATCGCGAAGGCGATTACAATGACTGGCGGTTGCCGACATTAGATGAGTTGAAGGGTTTATATGACAGGTCAATCGCTGGAAACAACGACTTTCATGTAACAAGACTGATAACCCTGACTGGATCTTTTCCGTGGTCATCTGAAACAAGAGGTTCCGAAGCCGCTGTCTACGGATTTGGTTATGACCGTGGCGTATGGTACTGGGATTCCTTATCACACAAAAGCAGAAATCGGGCGCTTCCAGTGCGGCCTGCTATATTGAAGAAGGTTGCTGTTGTCGAACCACCTCCACCTCCACCTCCACCTCCACCTCCACCTCCACCTCCGCCTCCACCACCACCTCCACCTCCGCCTCCACCACCGCCACCGCCTCCGCCACCTCCGATAGTAATGGAGAAGGTTTCCATCGCGCTTAATATTGAGTTCGATTTCAAAAAATCCGTAATCAGGAAGAAATATCATAACAACATCAAGAAAGTAGCGGATTTCATGAAGGATTATCCTGAAACTAATGCTATTATAGAAGGTCATACTGATAACGTTGACGTCTTCCACGATCCAAACAACAATATTAAACTGTCTCAGGCGCGCGCCGATAGTGTCCGGCAATACCTGATAGACAACTTCGGAATAGATGCGTCCCGTATCATCGCTGTCGGTTATGGACCGACCAGACCAATTGCCAGCAATGACACCGAAAAAGGGCGGCAGATGAATCGCCGAGTTGAGGCTGTCCTTGAAACAATGAGGGCAAAATAATTCTATAACAGTTAAATAATTCTAAAAACGAGGGCCCCATGACCGATATAAGGTTATGGGGCCCTTTTCTTAGAATGCCCTTATGGTGAAAAAAACAGCAGCACCATCTTACAAATTCAGTGACAATTATGTAATTGATGTACAAGACTTGCATCCTTATCTGGCAACGGTCTTCTCGGAACAGTAGAGATAAGGAAGATTGTTTGTTAACATGCTTTTTTCATTCGTTTTCATGAAAGCAAAGTGGCACAAAAAATATCTTGACAGATTCCCGCGTATTAATTTAACCTTTTAGTTAAAATAACCGTTTAGTTAAATAAGTGGTCTGGAAAGAAAATGCTAAGAATTAGTCCTTGTCTAAGCAGTGACATATGAAGAATATCCGTAAAGAAAAATCATATAAAACCGCTGAACGTATTTTAGTTGCGGCGCGGATGGTTTTTGCCGAGAAGGGTTACAGCGGGGCGCATGTTGATGAAATCGCCGAACGCGCCGGTGTGAATAAAGCCACCATCTATTATCAAATCGGTGATAAAGACACCCTCTACGCCAGCATAATCCATCAGGTTATTGGTAATGTGGCTCAAGGCATTGCCCAGTCTGTTGCCACCGTGAATCACCCGGAAGAAAAGATCAATGCCTATATAAATTATATAGCTGATGCCGTGGATAAAAATCCGGATTTGCCGCCGATTATGATGCGGGAAATTGCTTCCGGCGGTGCAAACCTGCCGAGAGTTGTTGTCGAAGATATAGCTTCTGTGCTGACAATTCTAGTTGGCATTCTCGACGAAGGAAGAAAAAAAGGAATATTTATTGAAACCGTACCATTCCTTATTCACATGATGATTATGGGAACAATTCTCTTTTATAAAAAAAGCTCGCCAATTAAGGATAAGCAGTTATGGATGCCGGCTGAACTTAAAGCCCATGATAAAAAATTAAAGGCGAGTCTGGGAGAGGAAGTTGCGAAACTGGTACTAAAGGCGATAAAGCTATAACCAAACAAGGCGGTACAATCCCAATAGTTGGTAGAAAAAATACTGCGGACTAAAAAATGGAGGTTAAGCGTTGAAAAAAAGAATAATTATTATTGTTTTTATAATTCTTTTTGTAACTGTCGGACTGCTTGTTTATATCGGCCAGAAAAATAATCGCGAAAAAGGACTTTTTTATTCCGGAACAATAGAAACGACGCAGGCGAATTTATCTTTTCAGGTTCCCGGTCGCGTTGATAAAGTCAATGTTCAGGAAGGGCAGGCTGTTACAAAGGATCAAATAATCGCAGAGCTCGACCGAGTGGAATTTGAATCCCGTCTAACGCAGGCTAAAGCTAACCTGGACCGGGCGCAAAAAACAAAACAGCAACTGGAAACAGTGCTGGATATCAACAGGAAAACGCTTCCTTCGGAAGTGACCAGAGCGCGGGCCAATGTAAAAAGTGCTCAAGACACATTAAAGGATGCTGAAAAGAACTATCAGCGCTTCGAAGATTTGTTCAATAAGGGTGTGATTACGGAAAAAGAACGCGACACCATGAAACTAACTTATGATGTGGCCAAATCTAGGCTTGCCGAAAGCGAATCCGTTTTGAAACAGGCCGAGGGTAATTTAACCAAAATAGACGCCGTCAAACAGGATATCGAAGTTGCCGCCGCGCAGATTAATTCGGTGAACGCTTTACTGAATCAGGCTTCCATCCAATTGGATTACACGCAATTAAAATCGCCCATGAACGGCGTGGTAACCAGCCGCAATATTGAACCGGGCGAGTCCGTGAATCCGGGCAGAGAAGTCATTACGGTTTCCGATCTTGCCCGCGTTGATTTGAAAATATTTGTGGATGAAACGGAGATCGGCAAAGTCAGGCCGGGACAAAAAGTGGATGTAAAGGTGGACACCTTCCCCGGGAAAACTTACACGGGAACAGTTTCCTTCATCTCTCCTGAAGGAGAATTTACTCCGAAAATCATTCAGACAAAAAAGGAAAGGGTGAAATTGGTATACTTGGTCAAAGTATCCATCATTAATCCCAACTTTGAACTCAAAGCGGGAATGCCGGCTGACGCCTGGCTGCGTTAAGGGTAAGGTTCCGGATGGCAGAGTCCCCTGAAAATTATCCACCCATGGTGGAAGTCAAAAATGTTACTTTCCGCTTTGATCTTGCTGAGGCGGTCAAAGACGTTTCCTTCCATGTCGACAAGGGCAATATTTTCGGCCTCGTCGGTTCGGACGGCGCGGGAAAATCAACGCTCTTAAGACTGATTGCCACCATGATCAGACCAATGCGGGGCGAAATTTTCGTGGGCGGCCTCAATGTTGTTACCCAGCGGCAAAAAATCAAAAACATTATCGGTTATATGCCTCAGCGGTTCGGTCTGTATCAGGATCTGACGATCGAAGAGAACATGCAGTTTTTCATGGATGTTTTTAATATACCGCGCAAGGAAAGAAAAATGCGCAAAGAGAAATATCTGGGATTTTCCAATCTTCTGCCCTTTACCGACCGGCTGGCCGGTAATCTTTCCGGAGGCATGAAGCAAAAACTGGGGCTGGCCTGCGTGCTGGTGCATGAACCGCAATTGCTGATTCTGGACGAACCGACCAACGGCGTTGACCCTGTATCCCGGCATGAATTCTGGGAAATACTGGGCAGCATGAAAAAAGAAGGGATGACGATTATCGTTTCCACAGCCTATCTTGATGAAGGTGAACGCTGCGACAGTTTGGGCTTAATGCATAGCTCTGTTCTGATGGATACGGCAACTCCCGCCAGTATTCGCGGCAGTTTTCAGACGCTGGAAGAAGCAATTATCGAACGTATTAAAGAAGTGGATGGAGATCTGGCACATGACACTTTTCAACTCTGATTCCATCTCCGTGACGAATCTGGAAAAAAAATTCGGCGCATTTGTCGCGGTCAACAAAATCACCTTCTCGGTAAAGAAGGGCGAGATATTCGGATTCCTCGGCGCCAACGGCTCCGGCAAGTCCACCACAATTCGCATGCTTTGCGGCATCATTACCCCGACATCAGGCGGGGGATTTGTTGCCGGGCACGACATCATGACGGATGCAGAGGAAATCAAGCATTCCATCGGCTATATGTCTCAGAAATTTTCTCTCTACGAAGATTTAACGCCCTTCGAAAATTTGCGCTTCTATCTGGGAGTCTATAATGTGCCGGAAGCACAATGGCCCCAGCGCATTGATTGGGTTTTGGATATGACGCGTCTGCAGAAGGTACGTGACCGTAAAACGAGAGAGTTGCCGTCGGGATGGCGCCAGAGACTCGCGCTGGGCTGTTCGCTTTTACATAAACCGGAGATTCTCTTTCTCGATGAACCTACTTCGGGGGTTGATCCCGTCACCAGAAACCATTTTTGGAAATTCATCAAACAACTGGCCCAGGGCGGGATGACTATATTTGTCACCACCCATTATATGGATGAAGCGCGTTTTTGCGAAAGGATCGTTATGATCAATGAAGGTAATATCGTTGCCTCGGGCAGTCCCGCGGAAATTATCGCCGGTGCCTGCCCGGGCAATCCGGACGCCGACTTGAATGATGCTTTCATAACTTTAATGAAGAGGGATACGACTTGAAATTCATCAGACTCAAAGCCATTGTCCGCAAAGAATTTTATCATTTGATCCGGGATTACCGCAGTCTTTATCTGGCTTTCGCGATTCCGCTGATCCTGATTATTCTTTTCGGTTACGCGCTGAGCCTTGATGTGGATAACGTGGAAACGGTATTTGTTGATTACGATAGATCAGAACTCAGCCGTGATTTTATCCGCAAGCTGGATGCTTCTTCTTATTTCCATGTTTCACAGCGTCTGCCGCAGACAAAAGACGCCATTGATTATCTTGATCATGACCGTGCCAAAGTAATAATTGTCATCCCGCCAGATTTCATGAAAAGCATACGGGCCGATAGAGCAACTCCACTGCAGATTATTATTGACGGCAGCGACCCGACTTTCGGAAACATTATCCGCGGCTACATGACTTCCTTTACAGAACAATACAATCAAAAGCTGTTGCTTAGTTTCTTGAACAGGCAGGGACAGGAACAAATTAAACCTCCGGTGGACGGACGCGTTCGTATCTGGTTCAATGAAGATCTGGAAAGCCGTAATTTTATTATTCCGGGGATCATCGCTGTCATCATTATGATTGTCGGCGCGCTTCTGACCTCGCTCATCATCGCCCGGGAATATGAAAACGGCACAATGGAAACCATCAAATCCATGCCGGTTAAAGCGGGGGAATTACTGCTGGGCAAAGCTATTCCCTATTTTTTCATCGGACTGACCAATGTGTTGATAGCAATCCTCATGGGACAATTGCTGTTCGGCATAGTTATGAAAGGGAATTTCTGGTTGCTGATGGCATCCGCCTCCCTTTATTTATGCGTTGCGTTATCTTTGGGACTTTGGATTTCCAATGTGACAAAATCACAATTAATGGCCAACCAGATAGCCATCTTAACAACTTACCTGCCGTCGCTTCTTCTTTCCAACTTTGTTTTTCCGGTAATCAATATGCCGAAGTTTTTGCAATTGCTGACCCTGGCGGTTCCGGCGAGATATTTTATTGATATTTTATCAGGGATTTATCTGCGTAATCTGGGTTTTACCTATTTATGGCCGAGCATGCTGGTTCTGGCTTTGATGTTTACGATATTGACGTTTCTTAACTTCAGATTATTAAAGAAGGAAGGTCTATGAGCTGGCTTAGAATCAGAGAACTGGTGCGCAAGGAATTCATTCAGCTTTTCAGCGACAGGCGAAATCGCGCGATGATGCTGGTTTTTCCATTTATTCAAATGTTCATTTTCGGCTATGTCGTCAATTACGATATTACCAATATTCGCGTTGCTATTCTGGACCAATCCAAAACCTTCGAGAGCCGCAAACTTGCCGACAGCTTTACCGGAAGCAACATCTTTCATATTACAAATAACGTGGCCGACGAAAATCAGATGACCGAGCTGCTGCTGCGGCAAAAAGTTGATATGGGCATTAAGATTGACCATGATTTCGCGTCCATTATCAGGAAAGGGCAAACAGCGCCCATTCAGATTCTCGTTGACGGCTCCATGAGCAACATGGCTTCTGTGAGGGTGGCATATACTGCATCGGTTTTGGATAAGTTCAACCGCGAAACACTGCGCGAACTTTATCCTATGAATATGAGCTATGGTAAAGTAGATGCGCGCATCAGAACCTGGTACAACCCGAATCTCAATAGCCAATACTTTTTTGTCCCCGGAATTGTCGCCGTATTAATAATGGTTACTGCTTTTATTCTGACCTCTATCGCCATCATCAGGGAAAAAGAAGACGGCACAATGGAACAATTAATTGTTACTCCATTAAAATCATATGAGTTCATCATCGGCAAAACTATTCCCTATATTATTCTTTCTCTGGGCCAGATGGGTGCGGTCATTCTTCTGGCTATTTACTGGTTTGAGATACCTTTAGCGGGAAGTATTCCACTGCTGTTTTTTGCCACCTGCTTATTTTTACTGAGCACGCTGGGCATCGGGCTGTTTATCTCGACCATTTCCGCGACCAAACAGCAGGCTATGATGACTTCCTTCTTTTTCATTTTACCGTTTTTTATGCTCAGCGGTTTTGTTTTCCCTATTGCCAATATGCCCGAGGTTGTGCAATGGCTTACCTATCTTAATCCATTGAGATTTTTCCTGGTCATTCTCCGGAATATTTTTCTTAAAGGCGTTGGATTTGACGTGCTCTGGCCTCAGTATCTGGCCCTGACTATTTTAGGAACAGTCGTCTTTTCCGGTGCGATTAGCCGCTTTAAAAAACGGCTGGATTAGTGACATTTTTTCATATAATATTACTCCGGCGCGTGAGAATGTGTTGTAATTAACGTTCTCGTCGTTGCTTTTGCGTGTCCCCCGCTGGCGGGGGATTAAGGGGGTGGATGTATTTAGCCGTAATGCTCATACAAGTTCATCGTAGGGCGCGTTTCCCAAACGCGCCGTTTCGGACTGCTCGGGGAGCAGTCTCTACAATATCCACCTCCGTCACTGCGTGACACCTCCGCCAGCGGAGGACAGGAATAACATTTCAGGAAGTTAATAATTTATGCTCAAAGTAATCGCGGATCAACCGGCCATCAAAAAATATGCCGGACAATTTAATAAAAAGTTTAAGCCCTTTATTGACGAAGAGATAAAGGTAAAACTGGGGCATCAGGGAGCAGGTTTTCCCGCGAAGGTTCTCTGGTCGAAAGAATTGGGTATCTGGAAATTCTCTCAAACCATAAAGGAAGTACGCTACTGGAATGCTTTCGGCATAGGAAAGCCTGGAACGTCCAGTGTTATTTCCATTGCTTCCGAAATTAATTTCCCCTGGGAGCAAATAGATCGAAAAACCGGAGGAGCGTTTGCCGAAGACGCGTGGGGGAATGTTTTTGTAATTCATCGGGGTAAAATAGGCGGCGGGAAAAAGGGCATCGGGAAATTACTTTTTGAACATAACTACCGGGGGGTCTGGTCCTTTATGGAAGACGGAGATTCAATCAGCCAGGTGGCGGTGATAGGCGATCTTAAGTCCAGCCGCTTTGCCCTGCAGGCGGCTCAATTTGTAAAAAAAATAGAAATAATGAAATCAACTGTAGTCCCTTCCACGCAAACAGAAATGAATTTTTCGGAAATAACTTTTCGGGAAGACTTGATAGGAAGCGTTACTCCTTTACCCGAGGATGAAATCATCTCCGCGTGCGATCATGATCTGGTTGTCAGTGAATTGGCAGCTTTGCTTCAAAAACAAAAAGTAAAAATAGGAAATGATTCAGAGAGCGAGCTTTTCGCGGTTGATACTTCTGAAAACAGAATTTCTTATATTTTTGAAGTTTTAACCGATACAAAAGAAAAAAGTGTGCTGGCCGCGGCGGCTAAATTACTTTTGCAGACTTCTGCGGCCGCTTTAAATCCTCTTCCCGTCCTGGTTCTGCCGGAAGACAATGTAAATGGTTATGCCAAAGAACTGCGCAGAATAAATATTTCCGTTATCGGTTTTCACTGGCAGGAGGAGAAAAAAGTTATCTTCTCAGGGTTGGAGAAAATCAAGTTTGCATAATACCATTCCGCTTGCGTCGCCTAACTTTATTGGCAGCGTCGTCGGCTTGCTCAACGTATTTCCATATACTCCTGCGGAGCCTCCGCCTTGCCGCCTCGCTATGCTTTGCAATCGAAATGGTATTTACAATTCACGTATAAATATTTTTAGTTGAAAGTGTGGCGTAGTAACATGCTGCTCAGCCGCCGGCGAAGCCGGTCGGATGAAGCGGTTGGTTAGCAGTATTACCGTTTTCTGCTGAAGTATCCTGGGTCAAACAGACTAAGGACATAAACAATTTTACTATCTTCGTGAGATATCTGTTCTTCGTTTTGATCCAATACAGATAAATGTAACGAGTACCATTTAGAGTTGTGAGGAGCTGCAACCCAGTAACTCCATTTCCATGTATTCCATTGCGGGTTCTTTGCAGGGGATTCCGTCATTTTTAATTGATAGCGAAGAATAAGCTTATTGCTTCCAGGTATGCTAATTTCATCAACATTTCTAATCAAACATTTTCCGGAATTTCGCATGTCATCCATCAACTTTTTATAGAACTCTTTAGGGGTGTCTATTGATCCAGTTCCAATATTAACTGTGGCCATATATTGATTATTTCTCGCAAAGATTGGAGCTTTTATGCCAGATTCCAATTCCCATTTATCACAAGCAGGAAGATAAAACACAATATCATTGGATGGGCTACCAATCATAACATAAGGCTTCGTTTGAGGGTTACTAGAACCTACTACAATGAGTCCGGTTTTAGCATCACCTTCTATATCTTTTCCTGTATATAATATTTTCCCACTTGGCATCATAGAAGCACAACCAAAAAACAATAGCAGTAATAAAGCAATGGGTATTATAATCTTACCCCCAAAAATTAGATTGTTATTCATTTTTATTCTCCTCATATGATTCATTTATGCTAACAATTAATATACCCGTCGGGTATTTTTCGAAATTTCGTGCAAGCCTATATCAATTCAAAAAAAATAAAAAGAGAAGAATGCGTCGCAAAATCAGAAAAAATAAACTTTTCCTTAATCGTGTTTTTCATGCTTATGATCCTACTTTACAACATTGCACAGAAGCTTTGCCTTGTCGCAGGAATTAGACTCGAACTGCAAAATCGGATGATCAATTTTAAATTCCGTGAAAAGAATTGATCTTACTTTTTCTGCCAGATCGTCCACCTGGCTCAGCATTTGATCAGGCACAGTAATGTGAACAGCCAGGGCGATATTTTCCGCCGATGGATTCCAGACATGCAGGTCGTGAATCTCCTTTACTCCTTCCAGCGATTCCAACGATTTCTGAATATCGTGCAGGTCAATTCCGGGCGGCGTGGCATTCATCAAAATAAGAATGCTGTCTTTCAGCAAGCCCCAGCCGCTGAATAATATCATCCCGACAATTAACCAGGAGAATAACGGATCAAGCCAAAACCAGGGCTTGAAAATCCAGACAACTCCCAATACGGCAACAACCAGAGAGGTGGCGGCATCACTGATCATGTGCAAAAAGGCGCTCTTCATGTTCAGGTTGACCTTCGAGCCGGCATGCAGCATCAGTGCCGAAATAAAATTGCCGGCAAATCCCAAAAGAGCAATCCAAATAACAAATTGTCCCGCAATCGGCTGAGGATTTAAAAATCTTTTCCACGCCTCAATCGCAATGTAGAAACCAGCGCTATATAAAATCGCCACGCTGATTAATGTAGCGAATATTTCCACACGTTTGTATCCAAAGGTTTGTTTATGAGTAGGGCCGCGCCTGCCCAAAAGAAGGGCCGCATAGTTGATGACCAGAGAAATAAAGTCGCTTAAGTTATGCAGAGCGTCACTGATGAGCGCCATACTGCCGGAGATGATGCCGCCGTAAATCTGCACCGCCGGAATAATCAGATTCATAATCATGGAGACGACTAAGCGTTTGCCCCATGATGCTTCTTCGTGACTATGGTTATGCTGATGTGTTGACACTGTTCCATCACCATGTTATTTGGCGGCACAGATAAATTTGATCATCCCCTAAAAAGTAAACTGGCTGGTTTTCAGATGCTTCTGTGCATGCCGCAAAACTCAAAGATTGCGAACAACCCGGAACCCAAAACCCATAAATTCGTACTGGTCATACGGGCTGGCCTGACCACGTCTGGCAACCGCAGCATTAGACGCAGAATATGCAAAACTGCCGCCACGTAAAACCCTGGTTCCCCCTGAAGCCGGCCCTGGATAGTCTGTCACTGCTCCGGTAATCGCATAATTTGGCGGCGTTCCATTGTCTGCATACCAATCCCAACACCACTCCAACACGTTTCCACTCATGTCGTACAAGCCAAGCTCGTTTGCCAGCCTGGTTTCTGCCGGGTGCGTTTTAGCGTCGCTGTTTTCACTTGTCCAGGCATAACCTTCGATCAAATCGCCGCTCGTCGTTGGATTCGGGTCGCCCGCGAATTCCTTCTGATATCCGCTAGTATAAGTCCCGCCTGTGTATCCAGAACCGCTGGTGGCGCCCATGGCCGCCCACATCCATTCCATCTCCGTCGGCAGGCGATAGCCTTTAGCATGCCCGTCTGCAATAACCGCATTCCAGGTGGCATTGCTAGAGGTCGGCACAGGACCCCAGTCCGCGGGATCGGTGCTTCCGCTTATTTTATAAACCGGGGTCAGACCTTTCAGTATGCTCAGTTTATTGCAGAATACCAGCGCATCGTACCAGCTAACTTTTTGTACCGGGTCACTTTCACTTCCCGAAGAATAAATCAGATCACTGGGATCTAATCCCGTAACATAGTAAAATTGATTCCGGGTAATTTCCGCTTTGCTCATGTAAAAACCTGTTACAGTGCTTGTATTTGCTGGCGCGGCATCCCTCTGAAAAGTGCCGCCGGGAACCGCTATCATTGGTTCTATATCAGAGAATTGTCCCCACTTGGTTACAGTGACCGTGTAATCCTGCGTAACGCCATTTGCGTCTGTTACCGTGTAAGTCACAGGATCGGCAAATTTATTGGCTGTCGTCCCGCTTATCTGAACGGTTGAATCTATTTTGACGCTGGCACCGGTTGTGATAAATGACGCTACTAGAGATGTTAGGTTCGCGTCAGACGGAACCTTGACGACTATTGTATGCGCTGTCTCGTTGATAATACCCGTTGCCGCCGGTGTGGCAAAAGAAAACCTGGTGATAGCCTTAGCATCAGCAGACGCAGGCGTAACTGTCACTTCATAGTCCTGCTTTGAGCCGTCCTCAGCTGTCACCGTATAAGTTACCGGAACAGAAAAGTCTTGCGCCCCAACAGGGCTGATGCTTTTGCCCGTATGAATAATTGTAGGTGTCAGTAAGGTTAAAATAGTATTATGTGGTACAATAATTGATATCTTATGATCTTCTTCCGAAATAATTCCCGTTGCCGCCGGAGTTGCAAAATTGAACTCGGTGATGGCTTTATCCGGGTTTAACCCAGGCGTCACTGTAACTGTGTAGGTTTGAGTTGAGCCATCCGCTGCTGTTACCGTGTAAATAACAGGACTGGAAAAATTTTGCGCCACTCCCGATTCGGGGCTGATGCTTTTGCCCGCATAAGTAATCGTCGGAGTTAAAGATGTCAGGTAAGTTCCAAAAGGAACTTCGACGGCTATCGTATGCGCTGTGACATTGATAATACCCGTTGCCGCCGGAGTTGCAAACTTGAACTCGGTGATGGCTTTGGTGCTATCCAGAGGACTATCTAGGCTCGCACATCCCACAACAATAATCCCCAGCGCTACGATGAGAAATACCTCAAGAAATCTTTTCATTTTATCTCCACAGGAATTAATTTATTTTACGCGCAAACGGACCAACCCCCCAAAAAACAAAAATGCCTCGACTAAAATCGCGCACAAATCATTACAAAAATTATCATATGATGATTTTACTAATCAAGTAAAAAACCGACCAAATAAAGTTAATACTATTTCGATTTTACCTGCGGTTATCGAACAATATGAACACCCTTTTGTCAATACAAATTTAATCACTTAATTCTTGAATGGGGGGGAAATAAATTTATCCTTATTTTGTTACAAATGAAACATTCTCTTTATTTTTTCAATAAAAATATATCTCTTAATACCCCCTACTAAAAAGTGAAGCTGGCGGAAAATCCTCCGTAAAGAAATGCACTATCCCTATCTGATGGATTAGCCGCGATCTTTAAACCGCGACCTCTCATTTCGTATCTGGCATCATCACTGAGCGGAAACACGTAAATTATAACCGGAGTGATAGTCAAGTACTTGGTCACCGAAACCGGCAGGGAAACAGACACTGTCGCGTCATGAAAGTTATTGAATTTGTCCGCCGTTGCGGCTGAATTGCTGTCATATTTTGCATAAGTTGTCGCGTCTTCGCTTTTCAGATAGCTTGCCGTTGCCGCCAGTTTCAAACCGATCTTCTCATGCAAAGTAAAAGTATGGGAAACTCCCAGCAGAACATACCACTGATGATAATGATCAATTTCCTTGTAAACAGTCAGTGTGGGCGCCAGAATTGTATCCAGACCAAGAGTGATAAATAATTCCTGAGAATCAAGCGGATCGGCAGTTCCCGCGTATGGCGCGGCCAGTGCATAGTATATATAGCCCGCGCCCACTTGTAAAATTCCGAATTTATGTGAATAAAAAAAAGTTAAATCTGTTTCCGTAAAATTGGAAGAATATTTTTCGTCTCCTGTGCTATAAGGTTTGGTATCCATATTTTCCCAAAAGTTTATCGTAAAACCTTTATAGCCTACTGTCAGCGATGGTTGAATAACAGCGCTTTGGCGCGTTAATTCCTGTCCGCGCCAGATATAGGCGCTCAAAAAACTTGCGGCCACTTCACCCGTCACCCTCTCCTCCTCAGCGGCGATGGAAGTCCGCGCGAAACCTAGCAAAACCAGGGCAGTAATAAAAACAACGATTGATTTTCTAAAAATTTCTTTCATAACGAATCTCCTCTTTTTTATATTTGCGTTTAATCTTTGCAGGAGAATATAAGAACAAAAGATATGCCATTTTATATTTCCCCAAACAGATGAGATTTAACAAATCGTAATGTTTATGTATTTCCCGACATGATTGTTAGCGACGGACGTAAAATGAGAGGACATAATTGTTGGTTTATAAAAAGTTATGGACATAAATGATTGAAGTATTTAATTTCTATTGACAAAGTTTGCCGAAAAAATTAGTATCCTCCAAAAGGTAACAATTGACGCTATGAACACGATCAACATTCAAGAAATAATAATTAGCAACATTATAATTAGCTTCTCCATAGGAGGCTTGGTCGCGGAATAGTATCAACTCGAAATAAACAAAATTTCAATCCGCTGCCGGGCGATCCCGTCAGCGGATTTTTTTTGAAAGTGAGGGGAAAATGACAAAAAATAAATTACTGGTTTACGACACAACTTTAAGGGACGGAACACAGGGGGAACAAACAAATTTTTCGGCGGAAGAAAAATTGCGAATCGCCCAGCGCCTCGATGATGTTCATTTTCACTATATTGAAGGGGGCTGGCCCGGTTCCAATCCCAAAGATATGCGTTTTTTCGAAATGGCCAAAGCCGTTAAATTTAAAAATTCACGTCTGACCGCATTCGGCAGTACGCGCCGGCCGCATACAAAACCAGAAGCATGTTCTAATTTAAAAGCATTGGTAAAAGCCGGCACTCCTGCCGCCGCTATTGTCGGGAAATCGTGGGATTTGCACGTAACCGAAATTCTTAAAACCGACTTGAACGAAAATCTCGCCATGATTGCCGATTCTATCGAATATCTGAAATCGATGGGCAAGGAAGTACTTTTTGACGCCGAACATTTTTTTGATGGCTATAAAAACAATCCCCGTTACGCGACTAAGGTTGTTAAAACAGCACTTGCTGCCGGAGCGGACATGATTGTTCTTTGCGATACCAACGGCGGTTCTATGCCCCATGAAATCAGTGCCATCGTAAGAAAAATTTCTTCCCATATTTCCTTAGATATTGTCGCGATTCACGCGCATAATGACGGCGGACTTGCAGTTGCCAATTCCATCGCCGCTGTGCAGGAAGGCGTGAAAATGATTCAGGGCACTATAAACGGTTACGGCGAAAGATGCGGAAACGCCGACTTGATAACGCTTATTGCCAATCTGCAATTAAAACTCGGCAAAAATTGTCTGCCGCCGGAATCGATCCGTCAACTTACAAGCCTTTCTCATTATGTAAGCGATGTTGCCAATGTCCCGCCGCTTAATTCGCGGCCATTTGTTGGCCGCAGCGCTTTCGCGCACAAAGGCGGGGTGCATGTCAGCGCTGTGGTCAAAAACTCCACGGCCTATGAGCATATCCAACCGGAGCTTGTCGGCAATCACCGGCGCGTTTTAGTTTCTGATCTGGCAGGTAAAAGCAACGTTGAATATAAAGCCAAAGAATTGGGCATTGATATCACTAAAGATGACACCCTCAGTAAAAAAATAGTGCATGAAGTGAAGCTTATGGAAGACCGCGGTTTTCAGTTTGACGCTGCCGACGGTTCGCTTTCTCTGCTGATTAAGAAAACAATCGGTGAATTTATCGAACCATTTAACCTGGAATGCTTCAGCGTTATTACTTCACGCACAGAGAATAACCCCTGCCTTTCTCAGGCGACGATAAAAATATCTGTTGCCGGCGAAGAAGAATTAACCGCCGCTGAAGGAAACGGTCCGGTAAACGCTCTGGACCATGCCTTGCGTAAGGCGCTGACAAAGTTTTATCCGCAAATCAAGGATATGCATCTGGTTGATTTCAAAGTGCGCACGCTGGAAGGTTCGGAAGGAACAGCCGCCGGTGTCCGGGTGCTTCTGGATTCGACGGATGGCGAAGAATTCTGGAGCACTATCGGTGTTTCCGAAAATATTATTGAAGCCAGTTGGCAGGCTCTTGTTGACAGTATTGAATATAAACTGAGCAAGGAGGAAAATCTCAACATAAAATAATACCCAGCCGCATTTTTAGCTTCCCATGAAGCTTTCGTTGCGAAAGCTTCTGTTTCTTGATATATATCTTTCGCAAAAGTAAAAAATATTAGGAAGTTAAAACATGCTGCTGTCTATCAACAGCCAGAATCCACAAATGCGCCTTATCAAAAAAGCCGCTGATTTTCTGCGTCAGGGTGGGATAATAATTTATCCGACCGACACGGTTTACGGTTTGGGCTGTGATTTGTCCAATAAGAAAGGTATTGAAAAAATTTACGAATTGAAAAGACGAAACAGAAAACAACCATTGAGTTTTGTTTGCTCTGATCTTAAACATATAAGTCAGTATGCCAAAGTAACCGATTACGCGTATAAAACAATGAAAAGGCTTTTGCCGGGAGCTTATACTTTTATTCTTGAGGCTTCGCGGTTGGTGCCTAAAATTATTTTACCGAAAAGATCGACTACGGGAATAAGAGTCCCTGATAATCAAATTTGTCTGGCTTTGATCAAAGAACTTGGTCAGCCGATAATCAGCACCAGCGTAAAAACAGAACAGGGCGAAACTTTAGGCGATCCCTCTGTTATAAAAGAATACTTCGGCAGGACCGTTGACTTAATTATTGATGGTGGTATTATAATGCCGCAACCATCCAGCGTCATCAGCCTTGTTGATGACAATATAGAAATTATTAGAATTGGTAAAGGCGACATAAGCGCCTTTCTACCACGGGAATGAATCCCATAGTACTTTTTGGCTTCATTCCCTCCGCTACGCGGGATTGTTCCCAATGGCCGTTTGCTATTGGATAATTCGACTGACAAACTTTAATGCGCTTAGCTTTTAAAGTTTGAGTCTCATTACAATTTACCAATTCCGATACGCTTCGCCTGGCGGCAGCCAGGCTTTGCTTTCGTAATTGGAGGTTTACGAATAAATACAAAAGGTCGCACCGCATATTTTATGAATAGACTTTGAAAAAAGTCCATCCTCGTGCGAATACGCACAAAGATATCAGCCGGCCAAAAAGGACATTTATGAAACACACGATGCTTGTTAACGCTGTTCACAAAGAACAGATGCGCATGGCTACCGTTAACGAAAAAGGTATTCTTGTTGAATTCAACATTGAAATGCCGACAAGAGAACCCATTACCGGTAATATTTTTAAAGGCAAGGTTCTTAAAGTTGAACGCGGCCTGCAGGCGGCCTTTGTTGATTATGGCGGCGGCAAAGACGGTTTTCTTCCGCTTAAGGATGTTGGCCCGGAGTATTTAACCGAACAGGAAAACGGCCAGACTCATGGCAAAGCGGCGCTTAAAGCCGGCCAGGAAATAATTATCCAGGCTGTAAGAGAAGCAATCGGCAATAAAGGAGCCCTCTTAACTTCATATATTTCTCTCCCCGGCAGATATTTAGTCCTGCTTCCCAACAAACCCGGCAGCGGCATCTCCCGCAAGGTGGAAGATGAAGAAGACCGGCAGAAAATAAAAAACATCATGAAGCAGATTAAAATCCCTGAGGATATGGGATTTATCGTGCGGACAGCGGGATTCAACCGGACAAAGCAGGAAATTTACCGCGATTATCAGCTTCTTGTGCGTCTTTGGAAAGAAATATGCAAGAAGGCAGGCAGTATTAACGCGCCCTCTCTGATTTATCAGGAAACCGATTTCGGCGTGTGCAGTTTGCGCGATTATCTGACGCCGGAGATTGACGAAATTCTGGTTGATGATCTGGAAACCTTTCGTAAAATGCGCGCTTATTTAAGGGCTGTGGCTCCGCGTCACATAAGAATACTCAAACATTACAAGGAAAAAATACCCATTTTTGACAGTTTTAAATTGGAAGAACAGATACGCGTTATTTATCAGGACAGAGTGGATCTGAAGTCCGGAGGATATATTATTATTAATCCGACTGAGGCAATGATCACAATTGATGTTAATTCCGGCCGCGGCTCCAATAAGAGAAACATTGAGGAAACCGCTTTCAAAACAAACATTGAAGCCAGCGAAGAAATTGCCCGGCAGTTGCGCTTACGGGACTTGGGCGGATTGATTATCATCGATTTTATTGACATGATGGACAAAAAACATAACGCCGAAGTGGAAAAGTCTTTCAAAAAAGCGCTGAGCATTGATAAAGCAAGAATTCAGCTATCACGTATTTCTAAATTCGGCATGCTGGAATTATCGAGGCAGAAGAAACAGTCAACGATTCAGGAAATCAGCTACACAAGATGTCCTTACTGTAAAGGCAGCGGTTTGCGTCCGTCTTTGGAATACGCCGCGTTGGGAGCGTTTCGTAAAATTGAATCAGAAGCGGTCAAGGGTATTTACTCCGAATTAAGAATAACTTTACCGCATGAAATCGCCGATTACATTCTGAATCGTAAAAGGAGCGAACTTCTGAATCTGGAATCAGCATTCGATGTCATCTTGCATATTTTTGGCAGTATGGAAATATCGTGGGATAAGGTGGAAATACAGCAAACCATCAAAGAGAAACCATTGGATGTTTCTGAACCGGACGAGGAAACTTCTCCAAAAACAGAGGAACATTCAGTATCGGCGGTTGACGAAAAAGTTTCAGTAAATGGTGAGAAATCCCATAAAAAGAAAAGCCGCCATAGGCCGCGTCACAAGAAAAGAAAACCGTCGGAAACAGTAACGGAAGATTCTTCATCGGAGAATATTTTACCGGTAACAGTTTCGGAGACGCCCGGCGGCGAAAATTTACCGGCGGCGCAAAATCCACCGGCAGAGACAGTTACGCTTATCATTGAACGGGCTAAACCGGAAGAAATTATTGCCGCTCCAGAACCGGATAAAAAGGAAAGTAACTTTATCGAAACAGAAAAAAAGAATGATGAATAAAAAAACGACTATTCTATAAAGTAATAATTATAGATCTATTTTCCGCTGGCTAATTCTTTTGATCGCCTGGTTGCTGCTTCAACGGCGGCAACAATTATCGCACGAATATTTTTCTCTTCCATTACCTTCAATCCGGCAGCGGTCGTGCCGCCCGGCGATGTCACCATTTCCCTTAATTGAACCGGTTCTTTATCGCTTTGAATGCACAGACGGGCGGCCCCCAGCATGGTTTGAGCCGCCAGCTGTTTTGCCAAAGCGCGCGACAATCCGGTTTTCAATCCCGCATCAATCAGCGCTTCGATGATAAGGAAAAAGTAAGCAGGGCCACTGCCGCTCAATCCGGTCACCGCATCCATCAGCTTCTCTTTAACTTCAACGCTTATGCCTACGGCATTGAAAATTGCGCGCGTAAGTTTAATATCATTTGCCTTAGCGCCACTGCCTGCGGCAACTGCGGCAGCTCCTTCGCCGACGAGAGCGGGAGTATTGGGCATTACTCTGACAACGCGAACTCCTTTGTTCATTAATTTTTCAATAAAATTCGTCGTGATACCTGCCGCAATGGAAATAATAACTTTTGACTTATTGACTGATGAACTAATTTCTTTAAGAGTCGCGGCCATATTCTGCGGTTTGACGGCGAGAATTATTATATCCGCGCCTTTAACGGCTTTCACATTATCGTGGGAAACTTTTAGCTTCAGAGATGAGCGGAGGAAATCAAGCCTTGCGGTATCAATGTCCGTAACGATGATATCTGCGGCAGGTACAATTTTATGCGTGATTAAGCCCTGGGCTATGATGCTTCCCATTTTCCCGCCGCCGATAATTGCTATCTTTTTATCTTTAAGCATATTCTAGTTCCTCCGGTATTATTCATACGTTTTTTCTTTTTATCCTGTTAATCCAAATCGGGTCAAGTTTTTTTGTTGGCTATTCTTCCGTTGCATTAAAATTTGCTTTTGTGATACTTAACTTACAAGGTTCTAAAACATATGTTGAAATATTTTGAAATTGAATCGGTAGAAATAGCTTGCTGGGTAAATAACAGCGATGTTGACGCGTGTAAACAAAATCTGGTTTTTATCCACGGCTCCGGTGGAAACCACAGCATCTGGTCTCATCAATATGGCCGGCTGCATAAAAAATATAACATAGCCGCCGTTAATCTTCCCGGGCATGGCCACTCCGGCGGCAAGGGAGAAAAAGACGTTAGGGACTATTGTCTATGGATAAAGAAATTACTGGCTGAATTTGATTGGAAAAGATCAGTGCTTGTGGGTCATTCGTTAGGCGCAGCCATCGCGCTTCAATTTGCTATAAATTATCCTGAAGAAATCGCCGGAATTGTATGTATTGGCTGCGGAATGAAAATGCCGGTTAATCCTTTTTTCCTGGAATTTTTACAAACAAATCCGCCGGAGGTGCCAGTGGAAATAATCGATTTAATTTGTAAATATTCGCTGGCCAAGAAAAATCGTTCTAAATATTCCGCTCCGTTGCGAAAAAGCATTTCCCAATCAAAAGTTGATGTTTTATATGGCGATCTTTCAGCGTGCAATGAGCTGGACATAACCCGGGAGACAGGTAAAATCAGCGTGCCCGCTTTAATCATCTGCGGAGCGGAAGATAAAATGACGCCGCCTGATCTATCGCGCGCGCTTGCCGCGGGCATCAGGAAAGCAACGCTGGAAATAGTTGAAGGCGCCGGTCATATGGTTATGCTGGAAAGACCGACAGAATTTAATACGTCTTTGGACAAATTTGCCGCTTTAATTTCCGCGGTAGTTCCCAGATAAGACCGAACGCTGGGTTATCAGAAAGGTGTTTTTATGTTTGTTTTAAGTAATTTTGTTATTGCGCTGGCGAAGGTCATTGATATCGCGTTAACTTTTTATATGTGGATTATTATTTTTCGCGCTGTGATATCATGGGTTAATCCTGACCCCTATAATCAGATCGTGATTTTTCTGTATCGTGTTACCGAGCCGGTTCTACGGCCTATACGGAGGTTATTGCCAATACGCAATATAGGGATCGATTTTTCACCTGTTATAGTTATCCTAGTGATTATCTTTTTAAAGTATTTCTTGGTGGAAACTATGATTCAACTGGCCAGTCATCTCTAATTTTTTTTTAAGAAAGGAAATTACTTTTGACCAATGTGGTTTTTTTGAGAGAGTCGAAAAACGGCCTGACTTTCAATATTCAGGTAATTCCGCACGCTTCCCGCGCGGAAATATCGGACGTGCAAGATGGCGCTTTAAAAATCAAGGTTACCGCGCCACCTGTGGAAGGAGCGGCCAACGAGGCTTGTATCAAATTGTTAGCTAAAGAACTGGGGCTGAAGAAAAGCCAGATGGAAATATTATCGGGCGCCAAATCACGAAGAAAAACAATTTTGGTTAAAAATATAAATAAGTCAGATCTGGAATTAAAGATAAATAGATTGGCTAACAAGTCATTATGAAACAAAAAGAGGTTTCAGAAAATTCCAAGGTCGTCAAAGCCGCCGGGATTGTTGGCGCGTTGACAATGGTCAGCCGCGTTTTCGGTCTCGTGCGCGATATGGTGATTGCCGCCTTTTTTGGCGCCAGTTGGATGACTGATGCCTTCTGGATTGCTTTTCGTATTCCCACTACGTTAAGCCGGCTGCTGGGCGAAGGATCGCTTACAGCTTCTTTTATCCCTGTTTTTACCGAGTATTTGCAAAAAAAAACGAAAGATGAAGCATTGGAATTGGCATATAACGCATTTACGATTCTTTCTATAATTCTTACTTTTGTATCGGTTCTGGGCATTATTTTTTCGCCGTTTATTATCAGGCTTATCGGACACGGTTTTATTTCTGATCCAAGGCAATTCGCGCTGGCAGTTTTTTTAAACCGCCTGATGTTCCCTTACATATTTATCATTTCACTAGGAGCATTATGCATGGGAATTTTGAATTCCTTCCGGCGTTTTGCCTCTCCGGCTTTATCTCCGGTCATGTGGAATATCTCTATTGTAGCAGCGGCGTTGGGATTACGATCTTTTTTTGCCGAACCTATTACGGCGCTGGCCGTGGGCGTCCTGATTGGCGGTGTGCTGCAGCTTGCCCTGCAATGGCCTTTTTTACGGCAATGCGGTGTTAAATTGAAATTTCGCTTTAATTTCCGTCATCCGGGTTTGAAGCAAATCGGTCTTCTCATGATTCCGGCGATGCTGGGAGCGGGAATCACCACCATCAATGTTTTTGTCTCGAGCACTCTGGCCTCCATGCTGCCGGGTGGTTCTGTTACGTATCTTTTTTATGCCGACCGGATAATGGAACTGCCGCTGGGTGTTTTTGCCATTGCCATCGGCACGGCGGTACTGCCAAGCTTTTCGAGACATGCTGCGGCAGGTAATATGGATGAATTAAAATCCAGCATTTCTTTTTCACTGCGGTTAATGCTTTTTTTGACTATTCCGTCAACATTCGCTTTGATGGCATTGAACCTGCCGATTATCTCTGTTTTGTTTCAACGCGGCGCGTTTAACACGCAGGCGGCTATTTTTACCAGCGAGGCCCTGTTTTTTTACGGTATGGGCCTCTGGGCTTTTTCCGTAGTTCGCGTTTTTGTTCAGTCGTTTTATTCGTTGCAGGATGCCAAGTGGCCAATGAGGGTCGCCATGATTGCTTTTGTCGTTAATCTTATCTTTAGTCTGGCGCTTATGTATCCGATGAAGCACAAGGGGCTGGCTCTGGCCAATTCACTTTCTGCCGTTTTTAATGTCTTTATCCTGTTTTTTGTACTGAGGAAAAAAATAGGGAAATTTCTCGATCGTTCCTTTTACATATCTGTTTCCAAAATTATCTTGTCCTCTGTTATGATGGTTGTTTCCATTATGTTCATTGATTATTTCTTGCCATGGAATACCAACGCTGATTTTAAGACGAAATTGGTTTATCTTATCAGCGCTATTGCCATTGGAACTGGAGTATTCTTTACAAGCGCTTACTTGCTGAAGAGTCAGGAAATCAATTCACTTATAAATATTATAAAAAAGAAGTTAACTATTTCCTGAATTGATTAAGCCGATAAAATCATTGACTTCAACATTCCAAAATGATAGGAACCTTCGTTCTTATACGGTATAAACAAGGAAAAACCGTAGAGGTAAATTATGTTAGATATTAAATATTTAAGACAAAACATCGATTTTGTCCGCAAAAAGATGGATGAACGCGGCCAAAAAATAGATTTTGATCGATTTTTAGGTCTGGATGCGAAAAGACGCGACATTCTGCAGGCGGTGGAAACCCTCCGTAATGAACGCAACAGTGTTTCCAAGCAAGTTGGTGAACTCAAAAAGAAGAAAGAGGATGCTTCGGCGCTTATTGAGAAAATGGGCGAAGTATCGGCCAAGATAAAAGAATACGATGAAAGCCTGCGTGTCACAGAGGAAGAGCTTAATACTTTTGTCATGATCGTGCCGAATATTCAGCATGAATCGGTGCCACAGGGCCTAGGATCCGAAGACAATCCGGTGGTGCGCACCTGGGGCGAAAAGCCGGTTTTTAGTTTTGAGCCCAAACAGCATTTTGATTTAGGAGAAAGCTTAAATATTCTGGATTTCGCGCGCGGAGCGAAAATTACCGGGGCGCGGTTTACACTTTATCGCGGTGCAGGAGCTCAACTGGAAAGAGCTATCTTAAATTTTATGCTGGATTTGCACACGGCAGATCACGGTTACACGGAAGTGCTGACGCCGTTCATGGTCAATGCCGAAAGCATGACCGGTACCGGCCAGTTGCCGAAATTCAAAGAGGATCTTTTTAAGATTGAAGGCATGGAATATTATTTAATTCCGACAGCGGAAGTTCCGGTAACCAATATTTACAGAGAAGAAATCTTGGAAGAAGAAATGTTGCCGATTTATCTGGTGGCGTATTCTCCCTGTTTCCGAGCGGAAGCCGGTTCCTACGGCAAGGATACTCGCGGATTGATTCGTCAGCATCAGTTCAATAAAGTGGAAATGGTGAAGTTCTCCAAACCGGAAACCTCTTATGATGAATTGGAAAAACTGACCGCCAACGCGGAAGAAGTTCTTAAACGTCTGGGCATTCCTTTCCGCACCGTCTGTCTTTGCACGGCGGATCTTGGTTTTTCTTCGGCCAAGACTTATGACGTGGAAGCGTGGCTGCCCGGACAAAATACGTATCGGGAAATATCTTCGTGCAGTAATTTCGAAGATTTTCAGGCGCGCCGGGCATCTATCCGTTTCCGCAGGAAAGAAAGCGGCAAGGTAGAATTTGTCCACACTTTAAACGGCTCCGGTTTGGCGATTGGCAGAACAGTTGTGGCGGTACTGGAAAATTATCAGCAGGCCGACGGCAGTATTATCATACCGGAAGCTTTGCGTCCTTATATTAGAGGTCTGGAAAGAATTACTCCTTAAGACTATCTAAAGGATAATAAAAATATTTATATATGGAGGGATGGCCGAGTGGTCGATGGCGGCGGTCTTGAAAACCGTTGACCGAAAGGTTCGCGGGTTCGAATCCTGCTCCCTCCGCCAGAAAACAAAAACAAGCGGTAAATTTTTATCGCCGTTTTTAAAAATAGACCGTCAACAAAGCGGAGAGATGGCTGAGTGGTCGAAAGCGATCGCCTGCTAAGCGATTGTACGCCCTTTAAAGGTGTACCGCGGGTTCAAATCCCGCTCTCTCCGCCAGTTTTAAAAATTGAGTTGCTTTTTTAATATCGGCAGCTTTCAATTTTATCAGCATAAGCGCCCATGGCTCAGCTGGATAGAGCGTCGGACTACGAATCCGGATGTCGCAGGTTCGAATCCTGCTGGGCGCACCAGTAAATAAAAGGGCTTACCTTGCGGAAGCCCTTTTATTATTTTATTTTACCTTTGTACGAAAAATGTTCTGTTATTTCCATTAATATGGTTTGAAAAAAAGATTGCGGAACTAATTAACCTTATGGATTCAAGTTCCTTCTTTTTAATTCTAAGCGGACATCAATCCGGCGAGCTCTTAGATCATCGGCTGTGTACCCCGAGCCACCAGTGCCTACGCTGGCACCACCCCCAACACCGTGACCAAAACTGCCAATTCCAATACCGAATTGAGGGCTTGACTGTTTCTCCTGACGTTCAATTTCATCGTTGAGACTGTAGTAATAACGAAGGATATTCTCGTTACTCATGGTTTTATAATCTTCGGCGAGCAACTCCGTTGATTTTCCCGCGCATCCCAAAATAAAAATCACGGCAGTGATTATAAGAAGCAATATGCTAATATTTCTAATTATTTTCATCATATATTATTCTCCTTATATTATTGTTTTTTATGCCAGTAAAATATGACATTTCGTAATTATTAAGGATTAATTTCAATAAAAACAGTCATGCGCATTATAAACCAAATTTTCTGTTTGTCTATGAAGATTTTTTAAGAAGTCAGGTGAATTTCACTAAAACAGTCTCACTTCGCTTCGCATGTGTGATATCCCTGTGTGGTTTGCACACGGGATAATTCGACTAACAGATATTACCGTCGCACTTCGTTTGTAATATCTGAGTCTCATTAAAAACCCCCCTAAGACACTTTATCTTAAGGGGGTAGTACTATATTTACAGATCATTTTTTTATGTTATTAGAGGAGCTTAAAAAATCCTTTTTTCTTCATCAGATTGTGTAATCTTTTTAGCTTACAATTGTCTTTACAGTTTCAATCACCGGGTTGGTAAAAAGCGCCATCAGGATCGTGTACAGAGCGAATATGGTGACTACTTCGCCGACATACATCTTTTCATATTTGCGTTTTAGAGAGATCATAATTAATCCACCGATGATTAAGCAGCCCAGTTGAAAGTACGGGAAATTAGTGGTTCCTGCCGCCGCGAATTCAGCAAAGCTGAAAGTTGCTGTTAAAAGAATAACCGCCGTTGCTACCATAATTGTTCCTAATGTTTTTTTCATGATCTGTTACCTCCTTAGGGTAATTTGTTTATTTGCCTTCATATTAATGAAAAGACCGTGCCAGATTCTCAAAATAAAATAAATATTATCGCAACTATTTGAATAATATAGTAATTATATGATAGTGCTGAATCCATAATATTCTCTAAAGATGTTTTTCGGCTCTCTTTTTCAATAAAATGTTAAAGCCGATTGAATGAAACGTAAAAAACGATTTAAATATTGTGTTTTTTGAAATTCCATTGACAAGTATCCTGCAACGAGATTAAATACTTTCAGAATTTCTATATTTACCTTAATCACGGGTATCTACGATACCCTCCGCTTTGCGGGATTGTTCAACTAACCAATTCCACTACACTACGTTTTCGGAATTGGAGTTTCACAAATCACGGGTATCTACGATACCCTCCGCTTTGCGGGATAGTTCGACTTGCAAATTTCAGCGTGTAACCTTTAGGTTATACGCTGTTGTCCCGCTACGCTGCGCTTTGGGGATAATTCGACCTACAAGCTTCAGTGCACTTAAGTTTCTGAAGCTTGGGTCTCATTAAGTCTCACAATAAATATTTGCTGTCAGATGAAAATTATGACAACACAAACAAACAAAAATTGCCCGGAAGGTTACAGAATTTCTTATAAATGGGAAGATTTGAATCTTTTCATTTATCTTTCAGGAGAATTCGGCCTAAAAAATTTGACGGTTTTCGATGGCGATATCAGGCGGGAGATCTCTAAACAAAAGTTAAATTCCATAACCATTGATTTTTCAGAAGTTTGTTATCTGGACAGCGCCGCGGCATTGGCTTTTGTCCAAATTGAGAAGGATACAAATTATCAGAATGTACAATTCCGGCTTATTAATTTAAATGATGAATCTAAAGGAATTTTCAGTGTAATTCACGAGGAAGCTCTGAATCATCAGCCTTTCAAATCATTGGAACATAAAGAAGGTTTTATACGTAAAATTGGGCAATCATCTTCAGATATTGCCAATGATTTTGTTAATTTTGTTGAATTTATTGGTGACCTTTTAGTTGCCTTTTTTTATATTGTCAGACATCCCAAAACACTGCGAGGAAAAGACGTTTTTTTTTATATCCAACGGGCGGGTGTTGATGGTCTGCCCATTGTGGCTTTGATAGGAGCACTGACAGGATTGATCATTGCTTTCATGTCTTTCTTACAGTTAAAAATGATCGGCGCCAATATTTACGTCCCTGCGCTTGTCAGTTTTGCCATGGTCAAAGAACTCGGGCCTATCATGACGGCGATTTTAGTCGCGGGACGCTCCGGATCTGCTTTTGCGGCAGAAATCGGAACAATGATGGTTAACGAAGAAGTGGATGCGCTTCATACAATGGGCTTTGATCCTGTTCGCTTTTTAGCCATACCAAAGGTTTTGGCCACAATTATTGTCGTGCCGATTTTGACTATTTATGCCGATTTTTTCGGTATTTTCGGCGGTATGATTATCGGCGTTACCAGCCTTGATTTGACCATAAAAACATACATCTCTCAGTCTCTTAAAACAATACAGGTATTTGATATTATTAGGAGTTTGATCAAGGCTGCCGTTTTTGCCGCATTGATTTCATCAATAGGCTGCCAAAGGGGATTCCAGGTGCGCTCGGGAGCCCAGGATGTCGGCAAATTTACCACCTCCGCCGTTGTTGCGGCGATTTTTATGATTGTGGTGGCCGATTCCATTTTTGCCATTATGTTCTATTACATGAAGTAATATCAAAGGAGGATGTTTTGAATAATAAAGAAAAAAAACCCATCATTGTTGTCAAAGACCTGACCGCCCGTTTCGACGATAATGTTGTATTTGAAGATGTAAGCTTTCAAGTTTACGAAGGGGAGGTTCTGGTAATTGTTGGCGCTAGCGGTTGCGGCAAATCAACCCTGCTGAAAATCATGATCGGGCTGCAAAAGCCTTATTCCGGTCAGGTTTTGTATCAGGGAATGGATATTACCCACGCGGAGGAAAAAGAACTCAACCAGTACAGACAAAATATCGGGGTCCTTTTTCAGTCCGGTGCACTGTTCAGTTCGATGACGATCAAAGAAAATATCGAGCTGCCTTTGCAGGAGTACACTGATCTTGATCCTGCCAAGATCAATAATATTATCAAAATGAAATTAGGCATGGTCAATTTAGCAGGTTATGAAAATCATTCCCCGTCCGAGCTTTCCGGCGGCATGAAAAAAAGGGCCGGCATCGCCAGAGCCATGGCACTGGACCCACGGGTTCTTTTCTTTGACGAATTGTCCGCTGGTCTCGATCCGGTTACCGCCGCCGAACTCGACGATTTGATTATTAAAACTGATGAATCCTTAGGAACAACGATGGTCATAGTGACTCACGAACTGGAATCTATTTACAAAATAGCCCATAGAGTGTTAATGTTGGATATAGATGCGAAAGGCATCATCGCTGAAGGCAAACCGCTTGATTTAAAACAGAACGCTACAGACCCGCGGGTGAAAAGTTTCTTTTTACGCCAAAAGCCTGCAGAACCTGCCGAAAAGAGGTTTTATGTCAGCTAGAAGCTCAAAATTTTTAATCGGTCTTTTTATAATCATCGGAGCGCTGATTTGTGCGGCAATTATCATCTGGATCGGCGCGGCGGGGATCTTCATGAAGGGTTCTCTTTACACGACCTATTTTGACGAATCCGTTCAGGGATTGCAGGTCGATTCAGCGATTAAATACCGGGGCGTAGAAATCGGTAAGGTACAAAGTATCAAAGTGGCGCCCGACTACCGCCTTATTGAAGTGGTCATGAAAATTGATTTGGAAGGCGATTTACAAAAACAAACCATTGCCGCGCTCAAGGCAGCAGGAATTACCGGAATTGTCTTCATTGAACTGGACCAACGAAGAACCGGCGATTTGTCCAATTCACCTAAGATAACTTTTAAATCCAATTATCCGATTATACCGTCGCGCCGGTCGGACATCAGCCGTTTTGTAGCTGATACCGGCGTCATTATTCAAAGCATTAAGGATATAGACATCAAGGGCATTTCCGATCAACTGAGAAACACCACCCAGGCCATAGAAAATTTCTTGGAAGGCAAGCAAATGAACAATATCATGACTAATCTCGAATCCACCTCATACAATCTGAATCAGGCGATTTTTAAAATCAACAAAACTATCGCTGAAGGCAAAGTGGACAGGGCGGTCAATGAAACAATGGGAGTTTTATCAGATGCCCGCCAGTTGATCGGACAGGCAAAAAATGAAATCGAGGCCTTGAAACTGAAAGAAAAATCGTCCCGAACGGATATTTTGCTCGACAATATGGACAAAAAGACAAAAGCCATTACTAATGAATTGCAGGATACATCAGAGAATTTGCGAGTTACTTCGGAAAATCTGCAAAAGCTTTCCGATAGTTTAACAAGAAATCCTTCGGAGCTCATTTTCTCGAAACCGGCACCGCCGCGAAAAGCCATGGAATAAAGCGAGGAGTTAATCAATGAGACAATTATTGATGCAGGCTCAATGCCACGGGAAAAGAATAAAAATCTTTTGTTTTATAATGGTTGCTTTATCACTTATAATAATTGGATGTGCCGGCAGCGGTAAACCGCAATACGAAGTGGAAAGCTACCTGTTGAGCTACTCCGTGCCATCATGGGAAAAACCAGACAAGCTCAGTACGTCTTTAAAGTTTAACCGGTTTTCTATTGCCGCCGCTTATAATTCCGCCAATATGGTTTTTCGCAAAGATTCTTATAGCCTTGATTCTTTCAATTACTCCAGATGGGCTGTCAATCCGGCGGATATGATTGCCGACAGTCTTTTACGCGACGTCAGGGAAAGCGGCCTTTTTCAGGCGGTCTTTTCCCGTCACGAAACTGATGAAGCACGATTTGTGATTTCGGGCAGCGTCGAAGAATTTTTTCTGCGTATGGGAAAAAGCGATAAAACAGCGGTCATCAGTATTTCTGTTTTATTAAAAGATACGCGGGAAAAAGAAATCGGGAAAAGCATCATGTTCCAGAAAAAATATCTCAGAGAAGAACCTCTGCAGGAGTCGTCCCCGCAGGGATATTGTCAGGCTGCAAGCCTTGCAATGCGGGTAATTTCGGAACAAATCACCAATGATATTTACGCGGCAGTCAAAACAAAAGTTCAGTCAACGGCCGGCAATCCATGAAAGAAATCTCTGTTGAAACCCATTCTAGAGTTGAAATGATTGACATCACCGCGGCTGTGCAAAAATTCATTCGCGAAGAAAAAATCGAAGAAGGCATTTGTCTTGTTTACACGCCGCACACTACCGCCGCAATTACCATCAATGAAAACGCCGATCCGGATGTGCCCATCGATATTCTTGCGGCTCTGGATAAGGCTTTCCCATTTACCGCTAATTACAGGCATGCAGAGGGGAATTCTGCGGCGCACGTTAAATCTTCTCTGGTCGGCGCATCCGAACTGGTGATTATTGAAAACGGCCGTCTGGTTTTAGGAACCTGGCAGTCAATATTTTTCTGCGAATTCGACGGCTCCCGTTCAAGAAAAGTTTTCATCTCAATTATTGCCGGTTAACATTAATTTTTGCTTAAAAGTTAAGTCTACCTGGATTATTTCTTTCTTCCTGAAGTCAAGTATTCAGTGAATTTGATATGCTTTCACTCTTTCAAGTCGTTATCATTAATTTAGTGGTAATTTAATGATAACTGATTTGAACCTTTCGTAAATTATTGGATGAAGAATAAATCTAACCTCTTATTTACTCGGAATGTCAATATCAAACAATGAGGTTAAGTCCAATATAGGATTTCTTCGGGAACCCTCAGCCATCGGATTAAAAGTCATTTTGTACATTTAATAAAATCAGTTGCTTGCATTGCCAGTATTCCACAAATGGGCGCAAAACTTATTTTGTATTGGCGGTTGCCTGTTACAATTTATTAAGGCGTGCGGAAATTGCTTTAGCGGCGCTATTGGCATTACCGCGAGTGCCTGCTCCATGAACCCAAACAGAAACACCTTCAGGCTTTTTCTTAAAGTCCACAAAGAGTTGATCGGTGCCGTTCGGAGTCACTAACTGGAAAAATAACCGGCCTTCCCAGTCGTTATATTTCGACGGCTTTATCTCGGAAGTGAGCGTGCTGAAACCGTTGTTTGCTGCTTCTTCCATGACTATTTTTTTGATGCTTGAGTACTTGCTTGCAAAAGTGCCCTCCTTCATGACGAGCCGCTCGCTTCCCATAGTTACACAGCCCAAAAAGAGTGAAACGACGAAGATGCACAAAAACACATTTATAACTCGCTTAATCATGTTGATACCTCCCCTGTTAGTGAGTACTTCTTCAAAAATATCTAACAATTAATATAAGAATTAACTTTTTTCGATAACCTGAAGGTCATGCTTAATTTAAATTTCAATTTAGCGCAACTTGTTTTTTAAAGAAAGGAAAATATCCCATTATTTTAAGTAAAAAAATATTTACATCATTTCATATTTTGGCTCTATGGCATTTATTCAAACCTCAATTTTCCCATTTCTTTTTGTTTTATTTCGTCCAGGACGTGAGTATAAATCATTGTCGTACTGATTTGTGCATGGCCTAAAATCTCTTTAACAACCCTTATATCAATTTTTGATTTCAAAATGTGTTGCTGCGCTATGACGTAGATCATGGAGTTTAGCCTTGATTCCGCATGAAAGAGCACAGATGCCGTATTCTCCTCCACCCCTTCCTTTCTGAATCTTAAGAGTTCCTCCCTTATTTATACAGTTGGTTGAAGCGGGATTGGCAATTCCTGCCTTGCTGTCCGGTTTGTTAATCACCCTGTCAGAAGCTACAGAGCACCCGCAAAGTAATGCAAAGCATAAAATTAAGGTAACAATGCCACAAGATTTCCTTGACAGTCAAGACGCCTTATTATAGTTTACACATGCAGCAAAAATATCTAATTGTCTATTGATTTGAGATAAGAATATGAAAATCAAGTTATGGTTTGGTTTGTTGACAGTGATGATGATTTCTATGATCATATTTGCGTGCACTGGAGGTAAGGATAGTGAAGTAAATCAATCATCAGATAGTAGTCTTACTAACATGAAAACATCTCAAGAAGTATCAGACAGCAATGGATATGTGACGTTCACATCAGCGCAGGGTAATCCTGTATCATACGAAGTAATGGACATGAATAACAGCCCCATTCCTAACGTTTCTGCGAGTTTTCAGCAAATGAATAATGGCACTTTGATATCTTCATTTAAAGCACAAGATTATTTGCCTGTTTTTCATATCGGTGATGTTAATGCAAACCAAGCTATACAGAAATCAGCAGTTGGAGTTGCTAAGGCATCTTCAGATCAAGTTACAATAATCAATGCTCTACCAATAGTGGGTTTTGTTGATAAAGTCGGCAGTACTGCACAAGGCATAATCTATCTGGAAAAGTTGGGTGGAGACAACAGCAAATGGGGAGAATTGAAAGGTTCTACCTGTATGACAGTTGATCATTATAGTGTTTTTGTTTCCCAGTTTTTGACAGAATCTGATTATATTGGCGCTATGATAGACGTTGGTGCTGCATTTCTTACCGATGGGGTTAGCATATTTATAGGTTTAACAAAAAATTTTTTATTAAATGCCGACACAGACCAAATTGATTATTACTTAACACTTTTTTCCAAGACTAATATAATTGATACATATGATGGCAAACAAATAATTAAGTTTACTTATTATGTGAACAACAATCCATTGTTTTTTGATGCAACAGTCCCTATCACATTATTCCAAGCTTTCCATGCGGACAATACATGCCCTAATATACATCAGTCACCTTTATCGGGGATACCAGGGTCCATTTTTAATCAGTCGGGAACTGGATTTACGCCAAATTCTGTGGCAATCATGAAAGTACAAAACCCCGATGGAACTTATATTAATATAAATCAAGCAATTGATTCACAAGGTTCCTTTAATATCAATTATACCTCCGATATAAATAAACCTTCAGGAACCTATTTATGGTGGGTTGAAGACGGCGTAACTACAACTCCTAGCAACACAATCACTTATACAATAATTACCAATACGACGGTTAATCCCGTAATTGCGCAAAGCCCGATGTCAGGACCAGCTGGAACAAATTTTGCTGAGTGGGGAACAGGATTCACACCAAATAGTACAGCTACTCTGCATTTTCAAAAACCGGATGGAACAGAATATCCGACTGCTTCTCAGTCCATTGATGGAAACGGGACTTTTTCAATTACTTACCCATCGCCAACAAATAAAC
>JAPLJP010000086.1 GCA_026388535.1 Deltaproteobacteria bacterium
TAATTCAAGCGGGGACAGAACATTCCATAGATGTCATCTTCTGCGATGGAACAACGAAGGCGTTATTTGCAAGTATTGGAATTGAAGGGAGCATTCTGCTGGAAAGGGATAAATATTTAGAAAAAGATATTCGCGGTCTTACAGCCTATGGTCTGGCGACGTTAAAAATTTTATTTAATGGTTACGTTAACGCGGATTTGCATGTTTCAGTGGACAGAAAAGAAGTGACGGCTTCCAACTCACTGACAGCCGTGATTACAAAGATGCCTTATTACGGATATGGTTTTAAAGTTGTGCCGCAGGCTCAATTTGATGATGGATATCTGCATTTGCTTGTACTGAATACAGGACCTTTTGGCGCTATTTACGCCCTTGCCACCTCTCTTACGGGAGGAAATAGAATAGGAGAGTATTACAGAGCGAGAGAAATTGATATCACTTCCTCGACAGAACAATTATTACAGCGCAATGGAGATCCGGAAAAAGATAAAAGGACGCATTTTTCCTTCAAAGTTTTACCAAAAGAACTGAAGATAATTTTCTAAGAATTTTTCAGAATGAAATTATTTTAACATTACCGCACCGCGCATAGAATATTAATTTGCTTCGGCACGGGCAGATCTTTCGGACGGTGCCGGAAATACTGTTCTTCAGCTTCAGCGGGAGAAAGGAATTCCACTCGGGAAAAACCAACGCCGCGCAGTTTTGCTTCCAGCGCTTCCGGTTCGAAGTGACTAACCCATGGTTCGCCAAGGTTCGCGACGCTCTGAGCAAGCGGCGAAGGAGAGTCTCCCGGCGGCGGCCTGAATGTAAGCACAATCTCACTTCCAGCCGGAAACATCGCAACAGTCCTAAGCACAGCATCAATGGCTTCCTCTTTCAGATACATCGTCACGCCCAGCCAGGAAAAGAAGGATGGTTCTTTCATCGAGACATTATATCTGAGTAGTCCGTCATGCAGAGATTCATGCTCAAAGTCAATGTCGGCAAAAAAAGCATTCTCCGGCATTGCAAGACCAGCCGCATCAATATAGGAGCGTTTCATTCTTTGTGTTCCTGAATGGTCAACTTCAATAATCTTCAATTGCTTCGCCCATGCAGGCTGTCTCAGAGCGAAGGTATCGAAGCCTGCCCCGAGGATGACATACTGCGTGATTCCGCGGGAAACAGCGGAGGCTAGCCGATCCTCGGTAAATTGTGAACGCAGAACTACATGAGTGCGCAATGCAAGCGTTTCGGGAGTCCGATAGTTATCCGCCGTGTGTTGAATAATATTTAATGCCTCCGGACCGAGAAGAGGCAGGGCAACCGGATCGTCGAAAAGCAAAGGTTTTGCTTCCAGTAACTGATGCGCTGCCCGCAGATACGCGGTTCCTAACGCTGTATGGCTCGCTTTATAATCGGTCATTGTGTAAATCTCCTTTAACGCATCCATGCCTGAAGTTCGCCGAGCGCGGTTGATTCCTTCAGATAAACTACATCATGCAAAAATGTCAAATGTTGTATTTGCGTTAACAGATTTCGCATTGTCTTTTTTTCAATTGCTTTACCGGAGAACGACGCGTGCTGGGAAACATACCCCCACATATGCTGAATCGCATTGCGCAGATTTCCTTCACCGGGGGGACAGCGCAGCAATGACAACAGTTCCGGATAAATATAATTTATTCCTTCTCCGGTTTTCCTTGATGCCACCCATCCATCGATGTATTTATATTCGGCCTCGTCCCGCGCCATTACTGAATATTTATGCTGTGCCCATAACTGCTGTACATTTTTGGGCAGAGGAATTCGGCCCTGTTCTTTATCTTTGTATTTTGTTGCGAGGATCGACAATTGATTGGCCGGGGGATCAACGAAAACTTCCGGCCATTTTTGGCGCTGGGTTTTCAGCAATACTGGAGTTCTGTCCACGTAGCCCCTCAGATTCATTTCTGCCGCTAATAGTTTGTGTCGTTGATTAAGTGCCCAGCCGAAGCCCTGCCAGCGGAGAGTTTCGGGATGACGGGAGTAACCTTTTTTGTTGTTTTTAATAATGGAAACAATCGCGTGAAGTTCCCGGTGTTCACCGAGAAGGCTTTGCCGGTTCAGATAGCCGGGGTTGACATCCCATATTCTCACGCAGACTCCTTATGCAAGTTTCCCTGACGCAACATGCAAGTGTAATCCGAGCGCATTAACTACTTTGAGAATTGTGGAAAATTCTGGATTTCCTTCTGGAGATAATGCTTTATAAAGGCTTTCGCGGCCTAGTCCCGTTTGT
>JAPLJP010000166.1 GCA_026388535.1 Deltaproteobacteria bacterium
GGAAATATTTTGCAAAGCCTCATTGCATTGATCAAAATCTGTTTTATCCGGCGTTGATCTGGAGTCGTTTTGCCATTCCTTTAAAACACTCAAGGCGTCCTGAAAATTATTTGTAGATATGGGTTTGCCTTCAGGTATGTATGAGGAGAGAAACTGGTGTAAGTGATTTCGATGGCGAGTGTATTGTTTACCCTTGAAACCGGCCATATTTTCGGTAAGGTAAATATAGTCGGATTCGCTATCATCATAACTTATGACGAATTTATCCTCCGGGAAATAAGAAAGCCATTCTTCAGGCACAGGAAAGAAAAATTTGTGTTGGCCTAAAATGTCGTTGAATGTCTGCATATCACAGCCGCGTGGATCATTCAGCGGCATTATGTAGCGCTCTTTTTGTTTGTTCTGGCCGGAAACAAACAATCCGCAGTCCTTTGTTAAAAACTCATAATTGCTGATCTTGCGGAACAGATAAACGTTGGCGAAGGTATAATCGGAAATTTGTAAATTCATTTCATGAAAGCGATCCGTCAGGCAACTGCGATGTTTCACATCAACTGTTTCGATTGCGTCCATACAAATATTATTTAAATCCTTTCTTCTGTTGGGCTAAAGAATAAATTTGTGATTGTTATCCCGGAGCCAGCGCCTGTGTGCTTTATATTCCGGCATCGCCGCTTCCACCTGTTTCCAGAATTTCGGCGAATGGCTTTTTTCTTTGATATGCGTCAGCTCATGCACAATCACGTAATCAATTATATCCGGCGGTGCCATAATCAGCCTAAAGCTGAAGGATAGATTATTATCTGCCGAACATGATCCCCATCGTCTTTCCGCTGATGTTATTTTAAGATTCCCCGGCTGCAGATTAAGCTCCCGGCTGAAAAAATAAACATGTTGATGGATATATTCTCGCGCTTTTTTCTTATACCATGAAACAAAGTAATGTTTTCTTAAATCTTTATTTTCCTGCGCGTTAAGATGAAAACTGTTATTCCAGAAAACAACTCCCGCGTTTTCAAAAGGTTCAAAAAATACTTCCAGAGGATAAGATTGTCCCAGATAGAAAAAATGTTCACCCGTATTATATTTTTTGGCTTTATTTTTAATAGAATCTTCCGTGTGCTTCTGTATCGTTTTGGAAATCCAGTTTTGTTTTTCGCGGACAAAACGATCTATTTCCGCAACCGGTGTAAAATATGGGGCGGATACTATTAATCCGGAATTGCCACTGACTTGCAGAGAAATTGTTTTTCGTCTTTTTCTGCTTCTATTGACCGTATAGGTTATACTCATGAAAAATTAGTCGCTTTCCACCGTTGTTTTTTTGTTTATGTTATTAACATAATTCGGCGTCTAAAGCGAGTCTGGAAAGGCCTTTTAACTAATTTAATTTTGTGTTAATTAAAGAAGCCGCGGGTATGAACTCCAAGGCAAGCCTTGGACCATAATTCCGCCCCAAGGGCAGGGGTGCCATACCCTCCGCTTGTAGCGGGATTGTTCCCAATCCCGATTTATTGGGATTGGATAGTTCGTCTAACAAATTTCAGTACGCTGTACTTCTGAAATTTGGGACTCACTACGACTAAAAAATTTCAATACACTTCGTTTTTGGAATTTGAGTCTCACAACAAAATTCGAGAGGTTAGCGCAATGAGGAAAATTACTAAATGCCCTTGGGGAAGTTTTGAAGTTTTATCGGAAACCCATGACTATAAAGTAAAGAGAATTGTCGTTGAACCCGGCGGATGCCTGAGCTTACAGCTTCATCATAAGCGCTCCGAACACTGGTTTGTTGTTGCAGGCTTTGGAGTCGCGATTGTTGAAGGCAAAAAAAAATCTTTGCGCGCGGGCAGCTCAATTGATATTCCCCAAAAATCAAAACACCGCGTCCAAAATTCGTCAGAGGAAAGTCTTATAATAATCGAAGTGCAAACAGGTGAATACTGCGGCGATGATGATATTGAGAGGCTCGAAGATAAATATGGCCGGGCTTAATACCATATGGAAATATGATTATGAAAAAATGTCCTAATTGTCAGGAAGAGTTTCAGGATAAAGTTACTAAATGTCTTTATTGTGGTGAATGGCTTAAAACAGTATCGCCGCGTCAGAAAAGCACTTTTGCCAAGCATCCTAAAGAAAGAAAAAATGGCATAGGTTCTGATGATTTGCATACAAAGCAGGGGAAAATATGGAACGAATATAGGATACCTATCATCGCAATTATTATCTTAGTCGCCGGCATTCTATTCTCAATTTCACAAACACCGAACATCAGCAAAAGCGCGAAACAAATAGAAGCGATTGAATCCCCGAAGGTTTATGCTCCTGCTGCTCCAGCACCGGCATCTGCTCCAGCACCGGCATCTACTCCAGCGCCGGAATCTGCCCAAGCACGTGAATCGGCTAATAATTTGTTCAATAAGGCATTTATGCTGTGCTTCAGCGGAAAATGTACCGACCCCCAAAAAGCTATTGCATATCTGGACGAAGCAATTAAGCTGAAACCGGATTTAGCCGAAGCCTACAACAATAGGGGCAATGCTTATAGTGACCTTGGCCAGTATAAACGTGCCATTGAGGACTATAATGAAGCCATCCGCTTAAAATCGGATAATGCCTTTGCCTATAACAACAGGGGGCTTGCTTATCGTGACCTTGGCCAGCATCAACTTGCCATTGAGGACTATAATGAAGCCATCCGCTTAAAATCGGATAATGCCTTTGCCTATAATAACAGAGGGGTTACATACGGTGACCTTGGCCAGTATCAACGCGCTATTGAGGACTATAATGAAACCATCCGCATAAAACCGGATGGTGCCGATGCCTACCATAACAGGGGAAATGCTTATTTTGAGCAGGCTAACAAAAGTCTTGGTTGTCAAGATGCGCAGAAAGCATGTGAATTGGGAGACTGCAAATTGTTGGAATTCGCTAAAGGCAAAGGATACTGCCGTTGATTTGACGGGAGCTCTAAAACTGATTACAAATGGTAAACATTAATTTTGACAACTGCTTGCCACTGAATAGTAGTAGATGAAAGAAATAATCTTAAAAAGGGAAATATTCGGGACTTTTGGAAGAAGTAAGGATTAGAAAAAAGTAGTAAAAAATATATATAAAATTACTTAATCGTTTTTCCCACAACAATATCTTTTTGTCTTTGTTTTTTCTCCGTTTTCTTTTCCACAAAAATCTTTCTACCGGTTGCGGGATCAATTTCGGTGAAATACATCAGGCTCGAATAAGTGGAAGGAAGCGGCGTAAAAATCTGCACCTGCCGCGGGTTGGTCTTCAGTTCCCTGCCGGCGAAAGATTTAAGTTCGCGCATATCTTCCTCAGTACATCCCGGATGGGCGGCGATAAAGTAATAAGTAAGAAATTGTTTCTTGCCTGATGATTTTTCAATTTTATCAAAGATCTGCTTAAAGTTTAACAATGACTGCGCCTGCGGCTTGCCCATAAGTTTCAAAGTGTTTGAGGAGATGTGTTCGGGCGCCACCTTCAACTGGCCTGAAATGTGATGTTTAACAAGTTCCTGCATATAAGCAGTGCAGAGTTTCTTGTCGCCCAGAAGCAAATCGTATCTGATACCGGAAGCGACAAATACTTTTTTAACACCTTTTATCTTTCGTAAATTCTTCAGCAAATTAATCTGCCTGCTGTGATCCGCTTTTAAATTGACGCAGATTTTAGGATAAAGGCATTTTTTATTTTTGCACGCGCCGAGTGTATGTTTTTTCAGACATTCGATGCCGTACATATTAGCAGTGGAACCGCCAACATCCAGAATGTAGCCTTTGAAATCAGGCAGCGCAGCGAGTTTTTGCGCCTCGGCAATTATTGATTTTTCACTGCGGCTGATTACCGTTCTTCCTTCATGCAAACCAATCGAACAGAAATTACATTCACCATAGCAACCGCGATGCGAGGTTAATGAAAATTTAATAGTCTCCATCGCCTTGACTTTGCCCTGAGCATTGTAAAAGGGATGAACATCGCGGGCAAAATCAAGCGCGTAAATATTATCCAGTTCTTCAGTGGTCAAATTAGGTTGTGGCGGATTTTGCACAAGGTAACGAGGTCCGTGCTGCTGAAACAAACCTTGCGCGGTTAAAGGATCATTGTTCTGGTAAAATGTATTAAACATCTGGCTGAAAGATTTTTTATCCGCGACAACCTTCTCATAGGCTGGTAATTCAATATAGTCAGGCGGTGGGGCAGGGGAGATATAACAAATTCCTCTGATGTCTTTTATATCCTGACTATCTCTCAATTTTCGTGCTAGTTCCAAAATAGCTTTTTCGGCCATTCCGTAGACGAGCGCGTCTGCGCGGGCGTCAAACAAAATCGACCGGCGGATGGAATCAGACCAGAAATCGTAATGGGCAATACGGCGCAGGCTGGCCTCTACTCCGCCCAGCACCAGCGGTTTGGTATCTTTGAAATATTGGCGGATCAAATTGGCGTAAACCACGACAGCGCGATCGGGACGTCGGTTGTTTTTCCCTCCGGCGGTTAGATCGTCGCTGAGCCTTTTTTTCTTCGTCGCTGTGTAATTGGCGACCATCGAATCCATACAGCCGCCGGAGATGCCCCAGAATAATTCCGGTTCTCCTAAACGGCAAATATCGGTTTTACTTTGCCAGTCGGGCTGAGCGATTATTCCCACACGAAATCCGGCATTGGCGAGAGCCCTGCCGATTACAGAAAGACCAATAAAAGGGCTGTCGATATAAGCGTCGCCGGTGACAAGAATTACATCGAGTTTATCCCATTTTAATGTTTTTAATTCCGCTGGGGTTGTCGGCAGGAACATATTATTTTTTTACCGAAGTGGCTCGATTTAGAAGATTTGTTTAAATTATATTAATTAGCATCAATCCCAAAGTTATGGCCGTCAGAAACATCAGCAGAGAGAAACGTCCGAGCCAGCGATGTGTTGTCCTTACAGCTGGTTTATTTTTAGCTTTAAATTGATAAAGTCCCAGAAGCAAGGTGGCGATAGCAAAATTAAACGCGGTCAAGCCGACAATCTGGTGAAGTCCATCGATGTGTTCACCGTTTGTGCCGGAAACATAAATAAAAGCCATGATTATGCCTGCCGATACTGCCAAAAGACTGAATGAATTGAAATATTTATGAATTTTCAGCCAGTATTTTTTCTTACGAAAAAACATGGCGGCGCTGACGCCGGCAATAATGCCCGTTGTCGCTGTTATCATCAATAAAATGTGCAGGGTGAAAAACATGCGTTCTAATTTCCGGAACTGAGTTTGAAAGTTATAGCTTAAATTCCATTGATTGACCAACGGCAAAGCATTTCAGCTTCTTGCCGCTTTGTTTGATTATTCCGCGACAATCTTTTACAATCGCTTCAACTTCGGCATCAATTCTTTCCTGATTGTGATGAAATAACCCTAATCTTTTTACGC
>JAPLJP010000001.1 GCA_026388535.1 Deltaproteobacteria bacterium
CATGCCATTATCTCTTAGTCCATTAAGTAAATCACGCATAGCCAGCCGGTCTTTGATGTTGTGTTCTGTATAGAGTTTGCCGCGAGGATTAATCGCAAAGGCTTTTTTGGCGACTACCCGGTCGGCAAGCGGGATATCGGCCGTTATCACGAGGTCGCCCGGCTGCACTGACTGTGCAATGCGGTCATCGGCCACATCAGCCCCCTCCGGAACCATGATCAGGGATAGATTTGCCTGTTTCTCCAAACGCAATGGTTTATTGGCCACAAAGACCAGCGGAACATTTAACCGCAAGGATGCTTTGATCAAGATGTCTCTGATAACATTCGGAAAAGCATCAGCATCAACAAATATCTGCATAAAACCTCTGTTTATACCAAGTAGCTATCAAATATTAACCCCACTTAGCTTCGCAAGTGGGATAATTCGACTAGCGCTTCAATCTTCACTTCGTTCGTTTTCAGCGAGTCTCATTAAGGTTGATTTACCGGGCATAATACCAAGTAAGCTTTCAAAAATTCATATTTTAATTTTTGAAAGCAACTTGGAATAATATTTGTGCATGGCAAAGCCCATATATGATCTTTATTATACCATTTTTAAATCAAAGATGATATCGTAGCGATAAAAAGTCAAGGATTGACGAAGCACGAGATCACCTTCCCTCTCTGACCTAAGAAGCTTTAATGAGTTATCTCCCTCTTTTCTAAAGAGGGGCTAGGGGAGATTTTACGGAATTGCCACGATTTTCCCATGGCGCTATGCGCCTGGGACAATTCAACTTGCGCTTCAATCTTCGCAACACTCGATTTCAGCGAGTTTCATTGAAAAATCCCCCTCAAGCTCCCTTTACGAAAGGGGGAAGAAGAAACCGTGCAAAAATAGTTCAGTTTCTTCCATTAAAAACCAGTTCGAAGAGCTGGTAAAAATGCCTCCGTGATAAAGTCGCGATGGATTTACCCTTTGAAATACGTATCTAATTGTTGTATAAACTTACCAGAATTATGACTAATCTTAAATAAGGAAATTCGCGGCACATGACAACATCAAAAGACAAAGAAGGGGCGGCAAGCAAGAGTCCCCCGCCTGTGAAAAAGGAAACTGATACGAATCCAATACGTCCTGAACTTATCGAAATGATTCATCGCCATGCTTTCGGCCTTGATGAAAATCGCCCCGACGCGGTGGCTAAACGTCAGCAAAAGAATCAGAGAACGGCTCGCGCGAATGTGGAGGATCTCTGCGACACCGGCCATTTCATTGAATACGGAGCTCTGGCCATTGCCGCGCAACGCGGACGGCGGTCAGTTGACGATCTTATCAGCAAAACCACTACCGATGGACTGATCGCGGGTGTCGGATCGGTGAACGGATCTTTTTTCGGGGAAGACAAAGCCCGCTGTATGGTTATGGCCTATGATTATACCGTTTTAGCCGGTACTCAGGGTTATTTTAATCACAAAAAGATGGATCGTATGCTGAAACTGGCACACGAGCAGAGCATTCCTCTAGTTTTCTTCGCGGAAGGCGGCGGCGGAAGACCGGGTGATGTAGATGCTATCGGCATTATGACAGCTGGCCTTGATTTATCCACCTTTGGCGCTTTCGCTAAGTTAAGCGGAAGAGTTCCGTTGGTCGGCATTGTATCCGGCCCCTGTTTTGCAGGAAACGCGGCTCTGTTGGGCTGTTGCGATGTTATTATCGCTACAAAAAATTCCAATATCGGTATGGGCGGCCCGGTAATGATTGAAGGCGGTGGACTCGGTATTTTTAAACCGGA
>JAPLJP010000123.1 GCA_026388535.1 Deltaproteobacteria bacterium
CAAATGGCTTTTGAACCCATCGATGCCGTAATCGGGAGAAACGGCTTTGCGGCGGCGGGAGAAAAAAGAGAAGGCGATGGCAAAACACCTTCAGGTATTTATCCTCTCAAAATAACTTTCGGCTATGATGAGTCTGTAAAATCAAAAATGCCCTACCGTCAGGCAGTGGCTGATGATATCTGGGTTGACGACCCCACAGCTGACGATTATAATCGCTGGACAAAAAAATCAGAAACGCGCGCGACCTCATATGAGATGATGAAACGTGACGACGATCTTTATAAGTATGGAATTGTCATAGAATATAATACTGATCCGGTAATTAAGGGTAATGGCAGCGCTATCTTTTTACATATCTGGAAAGGAGAAGGAACTACTACCGCCGGTTGCGTGGCTGTTTCCGAAGAGAATATTCTTAAAATAATCGAATGGCTTGATCCCGCGGCATCACCGCTCATAATATCTGGCATCAATAAGTGGAGCCCCCTCCGGCAGGAGCCGGAGGCTCCTTAAATAACGAGACCTCCCGCGATTTCAATTCGCATTCATCCCCCAGCGAGAGCTGGGGGATTTCATATCGCGGGATTAAATGGAGACTATTAGATGAAATCAAAAGTTTTACTTACATTGCTGATTTTTACCGCTTTGTGTTTCACGCAATTAGCTCACGCCAGCGGTAGTTTGGGCAGTAGGATGCCAAAAGAATTTATTGATATACGGGAAATAATTCCCGGCGCGCTTCTCGATATTCGTTATTACGGTTCGCATAACTTTGTCGGAGAAAGAGTTGACGGCTACCTGGCCCCCAAATGCTTTCTCACAAAAGAGGCGGCGGAAGCTCTGGCCAACGTGCAGAAAGATCTGGAACCATATTCACTATCACTGAAAATTTACGACTGTTACCGTCCTCAGCGGGCAGTGGATCACTTTGTGCGCTGGGCAAAAGAAATCAAGAACATCAAAACAATGCGGGAGTTTTATCCGACCATTGATAAAAGAAATTTATTTAAAGACGGTTACATTGACAGCAAATCAGGCCACAGCCGCGGCAGTACTGTTGACCTGACCATTGTCCCCTCGCCTGCCCCAAAACAGCAGAACTACATCCCCGGACAAAAATTATCCGAGTGTTATCTGCCCACTGCAAAGCGCTTTAAGGATAACAGCATTGATATGGGAACCGGTTTTGATTGTTTTCATGAACTATCTAACACGGAAAATAAAAACATAGGCCGTCAGCAAAAAATCAACCGGCTTCTGCTCAAATCGCTCATGGAGAAGCACGGATTCAGGAATTATGATAAGGAGTGGTGGCACTACACGCTGAAAAATGAACCTTACCCCGATACTTATTTTAATTTTGTGATTGAGTAAAAAACATGAAAACAAAATTACCTGCATTTTTAAAGTCATACGGCTTTTCGATTATCCTGATTATCTCTATCATCATTGGATCATTTTTAGGAATAATTTACAAAAAGGATGCAATTGCGTTCAAGCCGTTTGGCGATATTTTTCTAAATCTCCTCTTTACCGTTATTACACCTCTTGTTTTCTTCTCTATATCTTCGGCTGTAGCTTCAATGACCAATATCCGGCGTCTCGGAAAAATAATGGCGTCCATGATTTTTGTATTTGTTGTGACCGGCCTGATCGCTTCGGTGGTCATGGTAATCGGCGTTGTGCTTTATCCGCCGGCAGTCGGCGTTAAAATCGCACTGGGTGCAGGAGTAAACGCGGAACACATTAAGATTTCCGAACAAATCGTGAAGGCTTTCACAGTTACCGATTTTGCTGATATCTTATCCAAAAAGAACATGCTGGCGCTTATAATTTTCTCGATCCTACTCGGCTTGGCCACTTCCGCTTCCGGTGAGCGCGGAAAGGTTTTTGCAAACTTCCTGACTTCTGCCAGTGACGTTATGATGAAGCTCATTTCTTTTATCATGTATTACGCGCCGATTGGTCTTTGCGCTTATTTTGCCTATCTTGTCGGCGTCTTCGGACCGGAATTGCTGGGCGCGTATATGAGAGCAATGATCCTGTATTACCCAACGGCAATTTTGTATTTCTTCATTGCCTTCACCATCTATGCTTTTGTTGCCGCCAGAAGAAAAGGGGTAAGCAGATTCTGGCGCAATATTATTCCTGCATCACTTGTCGCTTTGGCCACTGGAAGCTCCATGGCAACCATTCCCGCTAATCTGGAAGCCGCCGATAAAACCGGCGTGCCCAAAGATATCAGCGAAGTCGTCATTCCCATCGGCGCGACAATTCACATGGAAGGCTCGTGCCTTGCCGCCATATTAAAAATTGCTTTCTTGTTTGGTTTATTTCAAATGAATTTTTTCGGCTGGGAAACCATTGCCACAGCCATTGGAATTGCCCTGTTGGTCGGAGTTGTGGTAAGCGGCATCCCCGGAGGCGGAACGATT
>JAPLJP010000057.1 GCA_026388535.1 Deltaproteobacteria bacterium
CGGCGATGGTGGCGAAAGTTAACAAGGTTTTCTTAGATTACGCCACCACAGCGGCGGCTCAGAACGCAGCCTCTCGCTAGGCTGACGCGCGAGTCAAGTGGGGCCTTGCTACGCAAGACCCCACGAAATAGCCTCGTCGCACGCCACCGCGGCGCTCGGACGACGTTCGTCCGGGCAACAACAATGGCGCACTGGGAAGACAAAAATTTCGAGAATTCCTCTTAAGTCTATAAAAATTCGAAGAAATTTTTGGCTGACAGGACAGTACTTTCGACTCTCGGCACTTCAGTTGTGAGGAGAAAGGCTGTCAATCCGCCGTAAGCGGATTTCTGATAATCCCAGACGAGCTTGCGAGTCGGGATTATCTTTACGTGAGCGCAGCCAATATTGTTGTTGCCTGGTTTTATCTAAGTAAAAACACAATCATTTATTTAAATAGTATTATAAACATTATCAAAACTACAAACTTTTTAAACCCTAACTTATTCCTTGATAACTATGAAAATCCTGGCCGTTGTGGACCTTCATTACCCTCTTCTGAAAAGAGCGGCGGAACTGGCAGAGAGGGCAGAGAAGATAATCAGGAAGGCGAAGAGAGAGGACGCAGATGTCATCCTCGGATCGCTTTCATAATCGCCGTGCAAAAACTGTTTAGGAATTTCTATTGTTCTCATACGTACAGTTATCCGTTTAACTTTCCCGCAGAGAAACTCCCAGAAGGTTGGAATGCCGTCCGGATAGACGATGGTAATATCCAGCATGGAATTAAATTTTTCACCCAGAACGTTCAGTGCCAGCGCGAGGCCGCCGGATTTCGGACGCAGCAGAAATTTATACGGCTTATTTTGCCGGGCGTGCTTCGCTTCGGTAAATCGTGTGCCTTCAAGAAAATTCATCACGCTGGTTGGAATATACGCAAACTTCTCGCATGCCCGGCGAGTTGCTTCAAAATCCTTGCCTTTTTGTTCGGGATGCTTTTTCAAATATTCGGGGCCGTGGCGATACAGGAAAGGATAATCCAGCGCCCACCAGGCGAAGCCCATTAAAGGCACCTTAATAAGTTCCCTCTTAATAAAGAATTTCAGCAGGGGAATGCGGCGATTCAACAGATGCTGCATCACAAGTATATCAACCCAGGATTGATGATTGCTGACAACAAGATACCAGCCTTTGTAATTCAAACCCTCCACACCCTGAACATCCCATTGTGTTTTTTGAGTAAGGCGCATCCACCCGCTGTTGCAGGCAATCCAATTTTCTCCAATCCAATGAAGAATCCTGTTGAGAATCCGGACCAACGGCGGCCAGGGCAAAAGGATTTTCGGAATGGAGAACACAAATAAAATAGATACCCAAACCACCACATTTACAAAAAGAAGAAATCCCGCGATTGCTCCCACAATACTTGACGGCAGAAAATTCAGCATAATGACATTCCTAATAATACGAAATATTTATATTAATTTTGGTGAGCATAAAAAAAAGAGGTTTACAAGTCAAGAAAATTATAGCATAATCACCTAAAATTATATTGCTTGTCTGCAAGTTAAAACTGGTTGTGTTCAAAACTGCTGTAAATCAATTAATTCAGTTAAAAATCATAACCCAAAAGGATTTTATAACATATCTAAATCAAAGATGATATTGAGGCATCCAGGCGAAGGCGACGAGACGTATTAGTAATACGTTGAGGACGCCGACAACGACGACAACAAAAATAGCGCTTTGATTTAGAATGGGAGGAAGATGAAAAAAGATCATTTAAGAAACATTGCCATAATTTCCCACGTCGATCATGGCAAAACTACATTACTTAATGCCATGCTGAAGCAGACCGGAGTATTTCGGGTAAATCAGGCTGTTGAAGATCGCGTGATGGATTCAATGGATTTGGAAAAAGAGCGAGGAATCACCATCACGGCGAAAAATACTGCTGTGGAATTCAACGGAGTAAAAATTAATATTGTCGATACGCCCGGCCATGCCGATTTCGGCGGCGAAGTGGAACGCAGCCTCAATATGGTCGACGGCGCGATACTGCTGGTTGATGCCAGCGAAGGCCCCCTGCCGCAAACAAGATTTGTTTTAAAAAAAGCTCTGGCCTTGCGTCTGCCGATAATTTTAGTTATCAATAAAATTGATCGCAAAGACGCCCGCGTTGAAGAAGTTATCAACGAAACCTACGATCTCTTCATTGATTTGGGAGCGGAAGAAAAGCAAATTGAATTTCCTATCCTGTATACCATGGCCAAAATTGGGGTCAGCCATAGAAAACTGGGCGATGACAGCACCGATTTGCAGCCTCTGCTCCAGACAATCATTGAACATGTGCCGGCCCCGCAGGGAGATGATGAAGCCATCACACAATTTCTGGTTACCAATCTGGATTACGACCCTTATGTCGGACAAATCGCCATCGGCCGCCTGCAAAGCGGCAAATTGGAAATGAACACCAACTACAGCCTTTGCTCCCAGGATAAAATAGTTCCCGGCGTCAAACTAACCGCTCTTTATACTTTTTATGGTCTGGCAAAAAAACCGGCAACGATGGCCGAGTCCGGAGATATTATCGCTCTGTCCGGAGTGGACAATGTGACTATCGGCGATACAATTTCTTCTTTTATATCTCCGCAGGCTCTGCCCCGCCTGCTGGTCGATGAGCCAACCATATCCATGATATTTTATGTCAACGACAGTCCCTTCGCCGGCAAAGAAGGTAAATTTCTCACTTCACGCCATTTGCTGGAGAGGCTGGAAAAAGAATCACTGAGAAATGTCGCCATCAAAATAAAAAAATTGGGAAGAACCAATGCTTTTGAAGTTTGCGGGCGCGGTGAATTGCAAATGGCGGTATTAATTGAAACCATGCGCCGCGAAGGTTATGAACTAATGGTTTCCCGCCCGCAGGTCATCACCAAAGAACAAAACGGCAAAACGATGGAACCGGTGGAAAGATTATTTCTGGATATACCGGAAGAATTTGTGGGGAAAATTACCGAAAAGTTATCCATCAGAAAAGGACGCATGGAGAGCTTAGTCAACAAAGGATCCGGCAGAGTCAGCATGGAATTTTTGATTCCCTCCCGAGGATTAATCGGTTTTCGCAGTCAGTTTTTGACAGACACCAAAGGCGGTGGCGTAATGAATTCTCTGCTGGAAGATTATGCGCCGTGGTTCGGCCCTATCCCGCAACGAACGACAGGTGTCCTGGTTGCCGACCGCTCCGGCCGCGTTACTCCTTACGCCAGCTTCGCTATGGAAGACAGGGGCGAGATGATTGTGGAAATCGGCACGGAAGTTTTTGGAGGAATGGTGGTAGGAGAGCGCAACCGTACAGGCGATATGGATGTCAATATCACCAAGGAAAAGAAGTTGACGAATATGCGCGCATCCACGTCCGATGCCACAATAATTCTAAGGCCGCCGCGTGTTCTGTCTCTGGATCAGGCCATCGAATTTATTTCTGAAAATGAGCTGGTGGAAGTAACCCCGCAAAGCGTGCGCCTGCGGAAAATGGAACTGGACGCGACAAAACGTCTGCAGAAAAGCCGTAAAGAAGAATAAAATATTAATTGCCGATATTCTTTCGGATATTCTAATTGGTTATTATAGAAGAAAACAGAAAGTGCTTTTTTATCTCCCCCTTTTTTAAAGGGGGATTGAGGGGGATTTTAATGAGACAAGCTGAAAACGAGCTAAGCAAAGTTTGAAGCGTAAGTCGAATTATCCCAAGGCGCTATGCGCCTGGGATAGTTCGTCCAGCAAATTTCAGTACGCTACACTTCTGAAATTTGGGACTCACTAAATCCACCCTAGCCCTCCTTTAAAAAAGGAGGGAATATTTAGAAAGATTTTAGAGGCAAAAAATCACCCTTCTTTTAATAAAGAGGGGAAAGTCGATAATATGATCAGTGAGATTGAGAAAAATTTCTACCGCATTACTTTACGGATGCCGTATCGTCTAAAACACGTGAACGCTTATCTTTTAGCTCATGATAAAGAGCTGGCTCTTTTTGACACCGGCCTGAATATCACCGGAGCTTATGAATATCTGGCCAACGACATGGCTAACAAAGGATTAAACATTAATAATATCAAAAAAGTTTTTCTAACTCACGTGCATACGGATCACTGCAGTATGGCCGGTGTGCTGCAAAAAAAGACAGGCGCGAAAGTTTATCTTTCCAAAGCGGCATTCGAAGAATATCAGCATTTCTGTAAGGCGGACTCAACAGTAAAACAATTAAAGAAATTTTATTCGCGGCAGGGCATGGGTTCCCGACAGATTGACGCGGTAATAGAAGAATATGAAATTATTCGCGACATAATTGACGAATTCAATACCGATAACTTTTTGCAAAACAACGAAACACATGATTTCGGCGATTGGAAATTTGAAGTTATCTTCACTCCCGGACACGCCGCCGGACATACCTGCTTTTTCTTCAGAAAGAAAAGTTTCCTGCTAGCCGGTGATCATATTCTGCCTTATATAGCGCCGATTCTTAGCCCTGATATATTTGACGATAATTTCCGGCCGCTGGCAACTTATCTGGATTCTTTAAATGTTATAGAGAAATTGCCCGCTGTCACAGTATATCCGGGACATGGCAACGCCTTTATCGATTTAAAGGAAAGATTGGAAGATATACGCAAACACCATGAAAAAAGAAAAAGGATGATTTGGGGTTGTTTGAATTCAGAGCCAAAGACAGCCTATACTATTTCGAGTGAAATATCCGTATCTGCTGTCCATAATTTCGAAAAATTTATGGCACTGAATGAGACCATTGTATATTTAAAGGAGCTCAAGGCTGAAGGCGCGATAAAAGAAGACATGACCGACAATGTTTTGTTTTACACAAGGATAAAAAACACGGGATAATTGTTGACAGATATTTTATTATAGTGAATAAACGCCCTTTAATTAAATTGGACTGTTCGGTGATAGTATAATTTGAGCAAACACTTACAAAGAGAAATTGAACGCCGCCGCACATTCGGCATAATCAGTCATCCTGACGCTGGCAAGACCACGCTCACGGAAAAGCTTCTGCTTTTCGGCGGAGCCATTCAGATGGCCGGAGCGGTCAAGGCACGCAAAGCTTCAAAGCATGCTTTGAGCGACTGGATGGCCATTGAAAAAGACCGTGGCATCTCCGTAACCTCGTCGGTCATGAAATTCGAATACGCGGACTGCGAAATAAATCTTCTGGACACGCCCGGCCATCAGGATTTTTCGGAAGACACTTACCGCGTGCTCACCGCGGTGGATAGCGCGCTGATGGTTATTGACGGCGCCAAGGGCGTGGAGACGCAAACCCAGAAACTTATGGAAGTCTGCCGCCTGCGCAATACGCCGATTATAACTTTTATCAACAAACTCGACCGCGATAGTCTTGCTCCGCTGGATATTCTGGCGGATATCGAAGACAAACTACAGATTGAATGCTCGCCGCTATCCTGGCCAATCGGCATGGGCAAGCGTTTCAAAGGCGTTTACAATCTGTATGATAAGAAACTGCATCTGTTCACGCCGGGAAAAGCGAGGCGCTCGGAAGGCGGAGTTGTCATTAACGATTTATCCGATCCTCTTCTTGATGAATTACTGGAAAGCCAGGCCAATGAGTTGCGGGACGAAGTAGCTCTGCTGGAAGGAGCGGCCAACCCCTTTGATTTGAAAGAATACTTAAAAGCCAGCCAGACGCCGGTTTTCTTCGGCAGTGCCATCAATAACTTCGGTGTCAAGGAACTTCTCGACGCGTTCGTAGAAATAGCTCCGCCGCCTGTCGCGCGTCCCACCACAACTAGGGCAGTGAGCCCCGAGGAAGACGAATTTTCCGGTTTTGTCTTTAAAATACAGGCCAATATGGATCCGGCGCACCGCGACCGCATCGCTTTTATGCGGATTTGTTCGGGACAATTTCAGCGCGGCATGCGCGTCATTCATCACCGAATCGGCAAGGAAGTCTCTCTGGCCAATGCCACAATTTTTATGGCGCAGGACCGCACCAATATTGAAGAAGCTTATCCGGGTGACATCATCGGCATCCATAATCACGGCACGATTAAAATCGGCGATACCTTCACGCAGAAAGAACCACTAAAATTCACCGGCATCCCGCATTTCGCGCCGGAGCATTTCTGCCGCGTGCGGCTTAAAGACCCACTGCGAATAAAACATCTGCAAAAAGGATTGATTCAACTATCCGAAGAAGGCGCGATTCAGGTTTTTAAACCTTTGTGGGGCTCGGACAATATCTTAGGCGCGGTAGGCGCTCTGCAATTTGACGTGACGATGTCGCGCCTCAAAGACGAATACAGCGTTTACGCCGATTATGAAAAAACCGACTATGCCGCCGCCCGCTGGGTGACCTGCGACGACGCCAAACTAATGGAAGATTTTCAAAAGAAAAATCAAACAAACCTTGCCCTCGACACCGAAGGTAACCTTGTTTACCTGGCCTTAAGCGAATGGCGACTTTCGCACACCATGGAAGAATGGCCGAAGATTAAGTTTCATAAGACAATGGAAAAGAGCTGACCGTGACTTTGTAAAATGCCCATATACTGCGTTATGCTTCAGCTCTCGTCATTGCGGCGTACACAATAAAGTACGCCTCACTCCTCACGCTTTGCCCGCCTTGTCTCTGGACATTTTACAAAGCCACTTTTATAAAGTTGAAAGTGAATTTTAATGCTTGCACCTACAAAGTTTTAGTAGTGGGCAGTTATTATAATTGAAGATTACTGTTAGAAACAAATAGCAGTATTTGGCAATAAAAAAGCGGCTGAAGTTTAATATTCAACCGCTTTTCCAAAGTCTTAATCAAAATCAGTTACATCTTGTAGTAAATTCCTTTGGCACTATATTTTCTAAATTTCCCGTGAACTGTTTGCCATTACTACAAGTGAATTTCCCTCTGCTGGTGAATTTGTCATCAACAAAATCACCTTCGTATTTATCGCCGTTTGCATAGGTATAAGTTCCTTTGCCATGGAGCTTGCCATTAACCCAGTCACCTTCGTATTTAGCACCATTTGCAAAAGCGTAAGTTCCTTTTCCAGTGCGATTGCCACTAACCCAGTCACCTTCGTATTTGCGGCCATCAGCCCAGGTGTAAATTCCTTTGCCTTGTTGTTTGCCATCGACAAAATCACCTTCGTATTTATCACCATTTGCATAGGTATAAGTTCCTCTGCTATTCCTTTTGTCATTAACCCAGTCACCTTCGTATTTATTGCCATTTGCAAAGGTGTAAGTTCCTCTGCCAGTCTTTTTGTTATTAACAAAGTCACCCTCGTATTTATCGCCATTTGTAAAAGTGACAGTTTTTCTGCCGGTGTAATTGTTGGCAGTTATGGAAGCCCTCTTAAAAATAAGAAAGAGGTTTGGATGATGCCCACTAATATTGACCGTTTTCTGCTGTCCTGTGTTCGTGCCCATCTCTACCATTGAACCAGCAATCATATAAGGAAGTATAACGCGCAAATCTGACATTGACCCTTCGCTTTGAACAGTAGTCTTCCAAAGTTGCGACTTTCTGTTCGGATCCTTCAAATCATATGCTTCTACTACCATATTTCTCATATAGCTTGTATTTGTGACTGTTTGGGTTTTCGGAGGCACATTAAACCACATCCATCCTACAGGATAGCTATATCCTGTTGAAGTTGTGTAAGTTTCAGAAGTTGTTTTCGGGCTTCCTATCCCATAACCCAAACGGATAAGGATATCCGCTTCTTTTCTGTTATTTGTGCGTATAAGGCCGTCTTGAATCAAAGAATTTTCCAAATATCCGGCAATTTCCTGAAATTCCAAATCATCATCAGTGACATTTTGAATAGCTGACGTTATGTAATAAACTTTACCTTTTGATTTCGCGTCGGGAGCAGCAAACGAATTAATCGTCAACCGTACCATTTCATTAGCTGGAAGCATTCTTGGATCAATAGGTCCTGGTGGTGTTGATGGCGTCGTGGCACAGCCATTTATTATTACACAAAATATGCTGATTATGATGAAATATAGACCTTTAATCTTAAATTTTTTCATTACGTATCTCCCTTATCAATTAGACATAATCAATATGTTTTGAGCTAATAATTTGGTGGCTTTTACGATTCATGACCATTCTCAACATAGCAAACAAATATCTGCATAACGCCGTTCATTTTTAATAATACATTGTTTCTGGATGGCTGGACTATAACTTTGTCGGTCTTTTATGTCAATTAATATTGATTATAATATGAAAGGAAGCGGGCAAATAAAATTTAACCGACACTCAATTACAGGAAGAAGTTGATGTCTCAGATTTATTCAACTAAATGTGATAATGAGTTTTGCAAAAACGTCAAACGCGAAAATGTATCTTTATGATTTTATAAATTACCGATTTGATCTTTTTAGACGAGGTAAAATATTAATTGAAGTTTTCATCAATTTAACGTAGTCACCTTGTCGTAAACAATGATCCGAAAAAAGGGAGGCCGTTTAGCGTACAGTTTCCGTTGTTTTTTCGGGGCATAAGAAATATAAAAACCCCACTTATAAGGAGGAAACAAGCAATGAATAGCGCCGGCTCAACCAAAATAACGGATATTAAAATAGATCCCAATAACCTTTACAGGGAAGAAGCCTTCACCGACCTGACTTTTGCCACTATCAGGCGCCTAACACCAGTCAAGATTGACGGTTCTATAGACGAAAGCAGAGAATCCATTTTTACCGGTATGACCCAGCTTATGTCGCCCAACGGCCCGATTCCGGTTCAGTGTGTCATCGAAGGGGTAAAGAATCTCAGCGAGGCGGCGGCCAAATTACCCGAAGCCATTGAAAAAACAGTTCAGGCGATGATTGCCGAAGCTGAAGAGATGAGACGTCAGGAAGCTTCAAAGATAGTTATTCCTGGCCAGTAGAAAAAGGAAAAGCCGTCCCATCACATTTGCGGACCATAATAGATCAGGTTAAAACTACTTCGATTGTAAATGGTCCAAGGTAAATAACATGGATTATTCTCTATACACTGACCGTTCAACAAGCGTTAAAGAGTATATGTTTAACGTTTCAGATGGGGTCTCTCTTAAGATAATTGATTTCACTCCGCAAAATGTTGCACAGGGGAAACCTGTTATTCTTTTTGTAGCAGGATGGATCTCTCTGATCAACGGATGGAAAGATGTGCTGAAAGTTCTAACCGCAGAGCACAGGGTTATCTACCTTGAATCTAGGGAAAAACAGTCATCAACGATCCCCTATGTAAAAAAAGTAAGCTTCTCCATGGATCGTCTTAAACTCGACATAGGTGAGGTCATAGAAAAAATTATCTCGCCAGAAAAATTTATACTTACCGGAAGTTCACTTGGTGCTTCTGCGATTCTTGAATACTGCGGATCAGAGAAGCTAAAACCTTTATCCGCAGTACTGATCGGCCCCAATGCCGAGTTTAGATTCCCCAAGATACTTGGAACAATAATTCCAGTAATTCATCCTTCTCTCTACTTTGCCGTAAAACCATTAATAAAATGGTATTTAAGAAACTTCCGGCTGGATAAAAAAAACTCTAAAGAACAGATCGAAAAATATGAAAACACCTTAGACTGTGCAGACCCATACAAACTGAAGGCCAATGCGCTTGCTATTAGAAACTACGCCATATGGGATCATATAGCTAACATCAGCGTTCCATGTCTCATTATAAGTGGGACGACAGATACACTCCATGATACCGAAGACATAAAGCATCTTATAAAGATACTACCTGATTCCACTTATATAGAGCTTAAAAGTAATATGGAAACACACAGCGAAAAAGCCGGACGTATTATTGTGGAATATATTCAGCGTTAATTCCAGTAACTTATTTCAAACGTTTGTCCATTCCTGTAAAACCGCAATCAGGCTGGTAGCAGGTCACGTTCAGAAATTCGCATTTCTGCTTGCAGGATGGGCATACTTCCGGCGGCTGAATTTCCACTATCGTGTTACCGCAATTACTGCATTTCCATGTATTTTCCGGAATGGTTTGTTTGTTTTCTGTCATTGCCGTATTTTCTCCTAATGTATTATTTCATAAATTCAATACAATAACAGCGAGATAGATGAATTTATGCTTTATTGACGAATGTTCTTGATATTATACTCCATTTTCGGTAAACGAATATACTATTTTTGTCCGGGGTAAAATAATGCCGAAAAACACAAAGAAAAATGATCTGGCAGGTTTAACTCTGCTGGGCAGAGCGGCCAAGCCGGTGCGCAGGCTGGAGACATTTCCCAATCACAACGACAGCCGCGACTACGTGGTTACATTGCAGACTGAAGAATTCACCTGTGTTTGTCCCAAAACAGGCCAGCCGGATTTCGCCAAAATAAAAATACAGTATATTCCGAATAAGAAAATTATCGAATCCAAATCATTGAAATTGTATTTGTGGTCTTTCCGTGATGAAGGAGTTTTTCACGAACACGTCACCAATGTAATTCTTGATGATCTGGTCGCAGCGCTAAAACCTCGTTGGTGCAAAGTAAGCGCAGAATTCGCCGTGCGCGGCGGCATAGGAATCACCGTTGATGCGGAATATAAAAAGTAACAGGTATGAAATCCCACGTAGCTTCGCACGTGGGATAATTCGTCCAACAAATTTCAGCGCACTTCGCTTCTGAAATTTGGGACTCATTAGAAAGGATTCTCAATGGGAAAAAGAACAGATATTAAAAAAGTTTTGATTATCGGCTCGGGGCCTATAGTTATCGGACAGGCCTGTGAATTTGATTATTCGGGAACTCAAGCCTGTAAGGCTCTGCGCAAACTCGGCTACAAAATAGTGCTGGTGAATTCCAATCCGGCAACGATTATGACCGACCCGGGCATGGCCGATGTAACTTATATAGAGCCTCTCAATTTACAAACATTGACTGAAATCATCGAAAATGAAAAGCCGGACGCCATCCTGCCCAATCTTGGCGGCCAGACCGGCCTTAATCTTACTTCGGAACTTTACCGCAAAGGCATTTTAGAAAAACACGGAGTTAAAGTAATCGGTGTTCAGGTTGACGCCATCGAACGCGGCGAAGATAGAATCGCGTTTAAAGAAACCATGAATAAGCTCGGCATCGAAATGCCCGAGAGTGCACCGGCCACTTCCGTGGAAGAAGCGGAAAAGATTGCCGCGAAAATGGGCTACCCTGTTGTTATTCGCCCGGCCTATACAATGGGCGGCACGGGCGGCGGCATTGTTTATAATCTGGAGGAGTTGCGCGTCATCGCCAGCCGCGGCATTTCGGCGAGCCTCATCGGACAGATTTTGATTGAAGAATCAGTTATCGGCTGGGAAGAGCTGGAACTGGAAGTCGTCCGCGACGCGAAAAACCAGATGATTACCGTCTGCTTTATCGAAAACGTTGACGCGATGGGAGTGCACACGGGAGATTCCTATTGCACAGCGCCCATGCTGACTATTTCCCCCGAACTGCAAAAACGTTTACAGAAATATTCTTACGACATCGTGGAAGCCATTCAGGTCATCGGCGGAACCAATGTCCAGTTTGCGCATGATCCCAAAACAGACCGCGTGGTCGTCATTGAAATCAACCCGCGCACTTCGCGCTCTTCCGCGCTGGCATCCAAGGCCACGGGCTTTCCAATCGCTTTGATTTCTTCAACCCTGGCCTCGGGCATCACCATGGATGAAATTCCTTACTGGCGGGACGGGTCTCTGGAAAAGTACACTCCTTCAGGAGACTATGTTGTCGTTAAATTCTCCCGCTGGGATTTCGAAAAATTCCCCGGAGCGGAAGACAAACTGGGCACGCAGATGCGCGCCGTCGGCGAAGTCATGAGCATCGGCAAAAATTACAAAGAAGCTTTTCAGAAATCAATCCGCTCTCTGGAGAAAAAACGTTACGGTCTTGGTTTTGTCAAAGACTTAAACGCAAAATCGCTTGACGAGTTAATGGAGATGCTTTCCGAGCCTTCCAGTGAAAGACAATTTATTATGTATGAAGCCCTGCGCAAGGGAGCGGCTGTGGACACTCTTTCGGCCAAAACTTATATTAAAAAATATTTCATCGAACAGATGAAGGAACTGGTCGAACTGGAAGAAAAGATTCTTAAATACAAAAGCAAGAAACTGCCTGATGATTTGCTGATTAAGGCGAAGAAAGACGGTTTCGCCGATAGATATCTGGCACAGATTCTGGAAAAGAAGGAAGAAGATATCCGCAAACAACGCCTGTCTCTGGGAATAAGTGAATCATGGGAAGCCGTGCCGGTAAGCGGAGTAGAAAACGCGGCGTATTATTTTTCCACCTACAACGCGCCGGACACAGTTTCTGTAACTTCCAACCGCAAGATTATGGTTCTGGGCGGTGGCCCCAACCGCATCGGCCAGGGAATAGAATTTGACTATTGCTGCGTACACGCGGCATTTGCCCTGCGCGACGAAGGCATCGAATCCATCATGGTCAACTGCAATCCCGAAACCGTTTCCACTGATTACGATACTTCCAATAAACTTTATTTTGAGCCGCTCACAGTGGAAGATGTTTTAAGTATTTACGAAAAAGAAAAACCAGAAGGTGTGATTGTCCAATTCGGCGGACAGACTCCGCTCAACATCGCGGCGCAGTTGGCGAAGGCCGGCGTTAAAATTATTGGCACATCGCCGGAAACAATTGATCTGGCGGAAGACCGAGACCGTTTCCGCAAAATGATGGATAAGTTGGGCATCCCCATGCCCAAATCCGGCATGGCCAGCAACCTGAAACAGGCGCTCAAAGTCGCGGGTGAAATTGGTTATCCGCTCATGGTGCGTCCTTCCTACGTTCTGGGCGGACGCGGCATGGAAGTTGTGCATGACGAAGAAATGCTCAAACGTTACGTCAAAGCGGCTGTCGGCGTCACGCCGGAGATGCCGATTCTGATTGATAAGTTTCTGGAAAACGCCATCGAAGCCGAAGCTGATGCCATTTCCGACGGCACGGACGCATTTGTTCCGGCGGTGATGGAACACATCGAGCTTGCCGGAGTTCATTCCGGCGATTCCGCCTGCGTGATCCCGCCCGTCAGCATCCCGCAAAAGCACCTGGACGTCATCGAGGAGTACACACGGAAGATCGCCGTGGAGTTCGGCGTGGTGGGGCTGATGAACATCCAGTATGCCATAGCGAACGATA
>JAPLJP010000011.1 GCA_026388535.1 Deltaproteobacteria bacterium
TAATGCGCGCCTTGGATTTGGCGTGCCTGCCTTTGGGAGACATGCGGATCCATTCCAATTCGCGTTCCAGGGTTTTGATTCTTTCACCTTCCACCTTTTCTTCGGTTTTCAGGCGGTTTTGTTTTTGTTCCAGCCAGGAAGAATAGTTGCCCTGCCAGGGAATTCCCTGACCGCGGTCTAGCTCCAAAATCCAGCCGGCAACATTATCCAGAAAATAGCGGTCATGAGTAACGGCAATGATGGTGCCTTCATATGTTTGCAGGTGATGTTCCAGCCAGGCGACAGATTCGGCATCCAGATGGTTTGTCGGTTCATCCAGAAGCAATATGCTTGGTTTTTGCAAAAGCAAACGACACAAGGCAACGCGGCGTCTTTCTCCGCCGGAGAGGACTTTCACCGGTGTATCACCGGGAGGGCAGCGCAGAGCATCCATGGCCATTTCCAGCCGCGAATCTATATCCCAGGCGTCCAGCGCGTCGAGTTTTTCCTGCACGGCGCCCTGCCTGTCGCAGAGTTTAGCCATTTCGTCATCCGACATCGGTTCGGCAAACTGCTCATTTATTTTATTATATTCGTGGATCAGGTCCATAGTGCTTTGCACGCCTTGTTCCACGATTTGCCGCACAGTTTTGGTTTCGTCCAAACGCGGTTCCTGTTCCAGATAACCCACAGTATAACCAGCGGAAAGAATTGTTTTCCCGAGATAATCTGTATCTACACCGGAAAGAATTTTTAAAAGAGAGCTTTTACCGGAACCGTTTAAACCGATGACACCGATTTTAGCTCCGTAAAAATAAGACAGATAAATGTCTTTGAGCACCGGTTTTTTTTCGTAAATTTTACTTACTCCGATCATGGAGTAAATTACTTTGTTTCCTTCATTGGCCATAGATATTTATTCTCCGGAAACAGATGCTAAATATAAGGGAATATTCCCTGAATGATTAAATTAAAATTATTCTGAATCTTGCTTTTTCCGGAGACGATGCCCATGTGGCCGGGAAGAATCAGTTCCAGATCAAGTCCGGAAAAATTAATGATACTTTTCTTTAAAAGAGCGCCGCTGCCGCCGGGGAAATCGGTGCGCCCGACGCTTTGATCGAAAATCACATCTCCGCAGAATAACGCTTTTCGCTCCGGCCAGTAAAGGCCGATAGAACCGGGGGAATGGCCGGGGGCAAGAATTATTTTAAATGTCTGGTCTCCTAAAACCACATTGCCTTCTTCCAGGGGAAAATTTACATTTATTCGCGGAACGTTGATTCCGAAAAGGCCGTATAGCTCGCCGCCTGCTCCTTTTAAGAATTCGATTTCTTTTGTATGCAGGCCGACTTTTACTTTTTCTTGATCAAAAACTTCCGAGCCCTGAAAATGGTCGGGGTGAGAATGAGTGTTGATTACATAGCGAATATCTTCTTTTTTGATACCGTCGGCGGACATCTGATCAAGCAAACCCTGCACATATCCGGTCAGGCCCGGATCAATCAATGCCTGCACATTGCCGCCGATGTAAAAACTGTTGCAGTTATTTTCGAAGGTGTTTGTCCATTCGTAAATATAAATATCATTTTTCAATTTCATTGTTAATTTCCTGTTTTTGATTTAGTCGGGACAAAGATCCAAAGTAAAATGTATATTAATAATCCTGTGCCGTAGCAGATTACGAGTATCGCGAACAGCAATCGCCATGCCCAGGAAGGTATTGGAGAGTGTTCGCCCAACCCGCCGCAAACACCGCCAATCCATTTATCATTATCTGATTTTGTTAAATCCTGCAGCCAGTTGTTTTGTGTCATTGTTTTTCCCTCATCATAATTTAACTTATATTATTTTTTAGCCTGGAAGAGCGAATCAATCGGCAAATCAGATGTCCGGTGACTTACGCCGATGATGGTTCCTTCCTTATCCACAAGGATTAATGTCGGCACCCCTATAATGCTGTAGTCGTTGGCTACACTGCCGTCTGAGTCCACCAGAACAAGATAAGGGAATGAATTTTGTTTGGCAAATCGAGTCACTCTTTCGGTTGATTCATTTATATCTATGTAAATAAATTTCAATCCGCGTTGGGCATATTTTTCATAAAGATCTTTGTAGAACGGCATTTCAGCTCTGCAGGCCGGGCACCAGGTGGTGCCGAAAAACATTACCACGGGATTTCCCCTTTGACTGCTCAATTTAAATGCTTTTCCCTGGATGTCCTTTAATGAAAAATCCGGCGCCGAATTTTTTTCCTGTTTAGAAGAAACACCCGTTCTGCATTGTCCTAATGACAGGGCAAATAAAAGACAGGTAAGCAAGATCATTAAAACTAATAATATTTTTTTATTCATCAAAACCTCTCAAATTTCATATTGATAAAACGCCAGCAGTATACAGGAAATATTCAGCCGCGCCAATTAATATCAAACCGAAAACAAATTTTATTTTCGTCATCCATTCCCCCGATTTAGGCAGGGCGGCAATAACCCCGGCGAATGTGCCGACGATAATCAGCAATGTTCCCATGCCGAAGGCGAAAACAAAAAGAAGAGTCATGCCTAGTAAAATATTCGTCTTTACCGCCACGTAACCCAGTAAAACAGCCAATACAGGAGTGGTGCAGGGACCGATAACAACGCCGGATACGGTGCCCATCAAGAAACTGCTCCCAAACCCTTTTTTGTTAATGTTGCCGGATATCTTCATTAGCTTTTGCGGAACGGGCAGGGAAAAACTGAAAACATCAAGCATGGAAAGTCCCATGATGAGGCATAAATTGCCCATGATTAAATATGTCCATGATGTTGTTTGCATCTGCCCGAATAGCCTGCCCGATAAAGCGGCCACCCCACCCAGAATTGAGTAGGTGAAAGAAAGTCCTCCGACATAAAATAGAGAAAGAAAAAAACCTCGTAGCTTGGATGATGCACCCCGTGCAAAAAAACCTCGTAGCTTGGATGATGCACCCCGTGCTCCAATAAATCCGACGGTTACAGGAATCAAAGGATAGGTACAGGGAGTAAAACTGATTATAACTCCGCCCAGATAAGCGGCCAGAAACGCTAAAAACACTGAACCCTGCAGGTATAACGATAAATTGTTGACAATATTTTCAATCATATTCTTTTTAAAAACCGATTGGTCTTATTATGTAAGCAGGATAGGCAAAATGGTGACAGGCGTCAAGTAAAAATCTTTATCTGAAATATAGCATATTTATGATTATTATCCAGAAGCTAATGCGGGTAATAAAATGGTGCCGAAGCCGGGATTTGAACCCGGACAGGCGTACACCCACTAGACCCTGAACCTAGCGCGTCTACCAATTCCGCCACTTCGGCACGCAAGCAGTGCACTATACCTATCAGAATCTTCTTGTCAAGATAAAATGAGCTTGAATTTAATCCCCAAAATGCTATGTTACTGAGCCAATTATCTTAAGGGTTAGTTAAAAATAATGATTGTATTTAAGGGAATAGAAAACATAACTAAAGATTTCAGCGGATCGTTTGTCACGATCGGCAACTTTGACGGCGTGCATTTAAGCCACCAGTTCATTTGCCGCAAGCTTGCTTCCGAGGCGAAGAATGCCGGGGCGAAATCGTTGGTTATTACTTTTGATCCGCACCCCAAAATGATTCTTCATCCGGCTATCCGGCCATTTTATCTGATTACTACTTTAGAGGAGAAATTGAAATTGCTGGAGAATTGCGGTATTGACGGCACTCTGGTAATTCCTTTCTCTCTGGATTATTCCCTGGTGACTGCCGAAGAATTTGTCAGGGGATTTCTCGGGCAAAAGCTGGCGATTAAAAAGATTATTATCGGTCATGATTACACTTTCGGCCAGGGCAAAAAAGGCAACAGCGATTATTTGATTTCCTGCGGAAAAGAAATGGGTTTCGCGGTTGAGGTTGTTGATGCTTTTAAAGTAGGAGAGGATATCATCAGCAGTACGCTTGTAAGGAATTTGATTATCAAAGGTGATTTTAAAACTGTGAATAATTTACTGGGAAGATGTTATAATGTGACAGGTATTGTAGTTTCGGGAAGAGGGCGAGGTGTCGGGCTTGGTTTCCCCACAGCAAACATAGATCCGGAAAAAGAATTACTGCCGCCTGCGGGCATATACGCCGCCTTTGTTGATGTGGAAGGAAAACGCTATATGGCGGCTTTAAATATCGGCGAGAAGCCGACTTTTGCTGATTATACTTTTACTTTTGAAGTTCACCTGCTTGATTTTTCCGGTGATCTCAGAGGCAAAAGATTAAATACGGATTTTGTGGAGAAGTTGCGGGACATTATCAAATTTGATAGTCCCGAAATGTTGAAGAAGCAGATCGCGGCGGATGTGGAAAAAACAAGATCAATTTTGCTTAAAAATATTAAAAAATAAGTAACAAAGGAAATTTAAATGGAGGTCAGTAAAAGATGTTAAGAATTGCTATTGTCGGCGCAACCGGGATAGTCGGTCAGCAGGCGATTGTCAGCCTGATCGGGCATCCCTGGTTTAAAATAACAAAACTGGTAGCTTCGGACCGCTCAGCGGCAAAAAAATACAGTGAAGCTCTCAAGGATGCCAACGGCTCATCGCGCTGGTGGTGCACCGAGGAACTGCCTGAGGATATCGCCAATATGGTTGTGGAAGAGGCGGCATCTTTCGATGCTTCTTCAGTGGACATTATCTTTTCCACAATGGATGCGGGAGCCGCCAAGGAACTGGAACCAAAGTACGCTAAAACTACACCGGTCATCAGTACCGCCTCGGCGTTTCGTTACGAAGATGACACACCCATCCTTGTCGGTGGTGTGAATATGGATCACGCGGCCCTACTCGCTGTTCAGCAAAAGAACCGCAGCTGGAAAGGGTTTGTTTCTCCAAAACCTAATTGCACAATAGCCGGGCTGGTTGTTTCCTTAAAACCGATACAGGCCTTGTTCGGAGTCAAACAGGTCGTTATGACTTCGTTGCAGGCGATGTCCGGCGCGGGAAGAACTCCGGGCTTATCCGTTATGGATATGACGGAAAATGTTATTCCTTATATAGTCGGCGAAGAACCGAAAGTGGAAACTGAGCCGCAAAAAATTTTGGGAAAGTTTACCGGTAAGGACATTAAACATGCTCCTTTTGGTATTACGGCGACATGCACCCGCGTGCCTGTGCTTGATGGTCATATGGTGTGCGCTTTTGTGCAAACAGAAAAACCCTGTTCACCGGAACAAGTAAAAAAGGCGATGATGAATTTCGGTAAAGATTTTGCCGAACTGCACCTGCCCAGTTCGCCCCAACATCTGATTGATGTTACTGATGATCCTTTCCGTCCCCAGCCGAGGATGGACAGAGACAAAGGCGGCGGTATGACGGTGACTGTCGGACGCATTCGTAAAGATCCGATCATTGAAAACGGAATCAAGTATGTTTGCCTGGCGCATAACACCAAACTGGGCGCGGCTAAAGGCGCTCTGCAAAC
>JAPLJP010000164.1 GCA_026388535.1 Deltaproteobacteria bacterium
ATGTTACGTATGTGCCCGGCTCGATCAAAGTCAGTGTCAATGGCGCCGGCTTTGCGGTCAAAACAGACTCAGCGGACAACGATGGGATTAAGTATGACGCGGGAACGAAGTCGGTCATCGCTCCCGACGGCGCGACCACTCTCACAATACCCAGCGGACAGACATGGGCCGTTCAGTTTCAGGCGACCCTCAACGCCGGCACCTCTTCAGGGAGCGCTGTCGTCAACCAGGCATCTATTCAATTTACCTCCGGCGGCAGCACCATTACGGAGCAGACTAACGGGGATACTTGCCTCGTTTCCCAATTGGCCGGCATTGACCTGACCACCACCGCCACACCTAAAACAGGAGACCCAGGCGACCAGATCATCTATCCTTTCACGGCCGTCAACAACGGTAACAACCCCGACACCATCAATTTCACCACCCCCCCCACCTCAACGCAGGGATGGACATGGGCTATATGGGCGGACACCAATGGCGACGGGATTCCCGATTATCTTTTGACCGACACGAACGGCGATGGGAAGAAAGATACCGGAGTTTTGCCCCAGAACGGGACGATCAATCTCCTTGCTGTAGCAACGATTCCGGCGGGAACAGCAAACGGAACGACTGATACGGTGACGATTTCCGGATTCTCCGTTTTTGACCCGACGAAGACGGACACACTGTCTTTCACTACGACGGTCAGGGCTCCGATATTATCTATGGTTAAAGAGCTTGTGTTTGTTAAAGTGCCCAGCGGCAGTGGTCTTACGGACTGTACTCCGACAAATAAGCAAACCGGAGCAGGTTGTGAAAACACCTACGTTCCCGGTTCGATCCTGACCTATCAGGTGACAGCTACCAACTCCGGTAACGGAAATGCCACTGTTGTCGTGCTCACTGATCTTATACCTACTCACACGACCTACAAGACCGGCACCATCAGAACCGGCTCGAGCGTCGGCACTTTGACGGCGCGAACTGATGCTACGGACGGGGACGGGGCAGAATTCAATACGGGTGCCAATGCTATAGTGGTTCCCGACGGCGGCACTTTGACTATCGGTCCCACCGGGACATCGGTCTTTGAATTTCAGGTCACGATTAATTGACGATCGTGATGATTTGTTGAAGTTGAGGATTTCCGCATGAAAGCTTTTCTGCGCCATATAGCAGAAATTGGCTTCCCGCAGGGGAGGTTCTTCGCTATTGTTCTCGCTGTCGTTTTATGCTTATGGACGGCGGGCGCGATGGCGCTGAGCCCTCCTGTAGGGACGCCCATAGTAAACACGGCCACCGTTCAATACCGCGATGCCAACGGGACCGGTGATGCCCTTGGGAGTTCTCTGTCTGCATTAAGCAATACTGTTTCGTTTCCACTTTCCGGCGCACCGCTTCTGCGCATTGAAAAAACCGCCGATTCCAATCCGGTTGCCGCAGGCGCTGTCTTTACCTACACTCTCCGCTACGAAAATACCGGCAATGCTTCGGCTACGGGAGTGACACTGATTGATACCCTTCCGGCGAATGTTACATTTCAAAGCGCCTCGGCGGGCGGCGTCTATTCGGCGGCAACCCGCACGGTCACCTGGAACATCGGAACACTCATTTCAGGAACCGGAGGCTTCCTTACGGTGACGGTTCAGGCTCAAGCTGATCTTATCATCGGCACATCCATTATCAATTCAGCGTCGATAACTTCCACGGGGGGTATGACAGGTACGGCAAATTTAACAACGACGGTTGGTCTAGGTTCCAATCTGGTATTGGAAAAATCCGGCGCTCCTTCAACAGTGGCGCCCAACAGCACCATTAATTACAATTTATCTTATCGCAACATCGGCAACCAGACAGCTCATGGAGTACGCGTTACAGACCAGATGCCTTCAGGCACGGCTTACGTGGCCGGTTCCGCAACCGCCCCGGGAATTCTTAATGCCAATGTTCTGATCTGGGACATCGGTGATGTGACTGCAGGGAGCAGAGGCGAGTTAACCTTTCAGGTTCGTGTGTCTTCCCTGGCAGTTTCCGGCCAGCAGATAAATAATCAGGCCTCAATTATCAGCACGGAACAAGCGAAGGCCTCCAACATGGTTGTAACCACAGTTTCATCACAATCACTGATGCTGTTAAAAATAGATTCTCCCGATCCGGTGCGTGCCGGAAACAAAATAACCTATACTCTGCAAATTGAAAATACGGGCACCACCCCGCTGACCGGTATCGTTTTGAGCGATCCTCTGCCGGTAGGAACAACATTTGATTCAGCTGGCAGCGGCGGTGTCGTTGTAGCTGGCAACCGGCAGGTAAACTGGAATATCGGCAATCTGGCCGTAGGACAGAAACAGACGGTTACTCTCACCGTATTGGTAGATAAGAATCTGTCCCAGGGCCAGATAATCGAAAACATCGCCACAGCCACGTCCAACGAAATGGCGACTCAGACGGTTCGAGCTGTCTCCGGCGTGAACGCCAGAACACCGGGGCAAATCGAATTCTTCAATGCCGCCTGGCAACCCGTTGTCGGCTACATGCACGGCGACACGATCTACATTCAGGTGATTGACCTCGATCAAAACGTCAATCCGACAGTTGCCGAAACGGTTACAATCGTTCTGACTGATCTGATCACCGGAGATACTGAAAACGTCATTCTTACGGAAACCGGTCCCGGTACGGGCATCTTCCGTGGAAGCATCCCCAGCACATTGAGCGCAACCGGCAACAACAGCGGCGCTCAGACCGTCGTTGCCAACTCCCGCATTCAGGCTACTTACACGGATTCCCTTGACGATTCCCCGGTCTCCACTGCCTTGGCCTTGATCGATCCTTTAGGAATTGTCTTCGATTCGATCACGGGGAATCAGGTTTCGGGTGCAGTTGTCACTCTCCGGAATTGGAACGGCGTTACCAACACCTGCGATCTGACCAGCTGGCCTACTCTGCCGCCCGGTCAGGTCAACCCGGCGGTTGCTACAGGCGCTGACGGCAAGTTTGCGTTTCCCCTTGTTCCCGCCGGAGATTACTGTTTTGATGTTACGCCACCTGCTGGCTATGTCTTTCCCTCGGTGGTATCCAATACGGATCTGCCCGCCGGTTTCAACATCGGCAATGGATCACGAGGAGATAAATTCACCCTGAGCATCGGAGATCCGGCCCTGATACGCGATATCCCGGTGGACCCGCCGATAGGAAGACTCACCGTCACAAAAACCGCCAACAAGACAACTGCGGCCATAGGTGATATGATCGGCTATAGCCTGAAAATTACAAACGCCGGAGAGGCTCCGGTCAGTAACATCACGCTAACTGACGTGATGCCCCACGGCGTTCAGTATATTTCTGGATCATCCCGACTCAACGGTTCCCCGATAGCCGATCCTCAGCTGACAAGTCATCGAACCTTTGCCTGGTCCTTCGCCAGCCTCGCTCCGGGCGTGGCTTTGGAAATCACTTACCGAGCGGTGGTTGGTCCTGACGCTCAGCGGGGCGATGGTATCAATACAGTTTTTGCTTTGGGCTTGAGTCTTGGCCGAACAATTGCCTCCAATACGGCATCGTTTAAGATTAAAATCACGGCGGGGATATTTACCGAAAAAGGGACAATCATCGGAAAAATTTTCCTCGATCGTGATGGAAACAGAATTCAAAATCAAGGGGATCGCGACAAGGCCGGCAAGCCGGATGAACCGGGCATAGCCAATGTGGTCCTCTATCTTGAAGACGGGACACGGGTCATTACCGACTCAAGCGGCAAATATTCTATTCTTGGTATTCTGCCGGGAACCCATGTCTTGAGGGTTGACGAAACATCCTTGCCCAAAGGTCTGTTCCTGGTTCCACTCTCCAATCGTTTTCTCGGAGACGGTGATTCTCAATTTGTGGATATGACGCCGGGCGGCCTCTTCAAAGCAGATTTTGCCGTCGAGCGCCGGGGACAGGAACCGGTCAAAGAAGAACTCCGGAAAGAAGAAAAAACAACCACCGCAACGCTCCGCACTACAAAGCTCTTCTTTGCACCTTCTGCTGAAGATGCCGCAGATGATGTGCTTTCGTCAGCCCCACAGGAAGTTTCTCCTGAATCCGAAGGCACTGTTGAGCAAACCGCAGCTTTGCCCATGTCGTCCGGCCTGGCAAACGGTAAGGAAACATCGGTGTTTGGGGAAGGTGGGTCGGATAGTTTCTCCGGACAACCCGAGACCGCATCTACAATTGAAGCTCAGGAGAAATCCTCGTCGGATACTCAAAAAGCATTTAACGAATCGGCAGAGGCGACTTCTCCCCGGCAGTCGGTAAAAACAGTCAGCAGTAAATGGCAAGAGGATATAAAAACGATGACGCCGGAATTGGCATTCCTCAGCCCGACCGATGCAACAACGACGCTCCGCAAGCAGATTCGCGTCGTTCTTAAAGCGCCCTTCGGAACAGAACCGTTCCTTTCCGTCAACGGCAAGCCTGTTGCCGCTAATCAGATTGGAAGCAAGATTGAGTATAAGAAGGGGCAGGTGGTGATCTACGAGTATATTGATATCCACTTGAACATGGGCGAAGAAAATATTTTGAAGGCGGAGATTAAAGACCAATTCGGTATTTCCCGTGGGGCAAAACAGATTACCGTGACGACCGCCGGGGCCCCTGAACGGATCGACATCAAGATGGATAAGGCGGAAATTCCCGCGGACGGAACGTCCCGGATAAAAGTTCAAGTGTCTCTCCGGGACAAAAAAGGAATGATTGTATCCGATGTGGGTTTTGCCACCGTTTCAGTCTCAGCCGGTGAGATAGTCGAGAAGGATGCGGATCCGCGTATGGAAGAACACCAGATCGCACTCAGTGAGGGTAACGGCGTTTTTACGATTCAGGCTCCCCGGGAGACGGGTGAGGCCGAGATCACAGTTTCTGTAAATGACCGCCATGAAACAACTAAGATATTCTTTTCCCCCCATCTCAGGGATCTCTTTATGGTCGGAATTGGTGAGATCAAAATCGGTTACGGCCAAACGAAAGGAGATTACGGCTATCTGAAGGATCAAACATGGTTTGACGACGGTCTTTACAAGAATGGCCGGGGGGCGTTCTTTATGAAAGGAAAATTCTTTAAGGATGTTCTTATTACCGCTGCCTATGATTCGGACAAGAAAAAACGTGACGATCTCTTCCGGGAGAATGACACCACGTTCGATACGGAAGATAAGTATCCTATTTACGGCGACGAAAGCAAGACCGGTTACGAGGCTCTTTCCGCGGACAAATTGTATCTCAAAGTCGAGAAAAATCGTTCCTACCTTCTTTATGGCGATTACAGAACAGACCTGAATGATGCGCGGTTGGCCGCTTACAACCGTTCCTTCAATGGTCTCAAATATGAATTAAATACTCCGCGGTTCAAAATACGCGCTTTCGGAAGTTATACGGATCAGACGCAGGTGATGGACGCGCTTCCCGGCAAGGGAATATCGGGCTATTATTATTTGACCAAACGTCCGGTTATGGAAGGCTCCGAACGGGTTGTCATCGAAGTACGCGACCGCTATCGGACGGACATTGTTTTGAGCCGGGAAAGCAAGTCCCGAGGCAGCGATTACGAAATCGATTACGATCAGGGCGCTCTGCTCTTCAAGGGACCGATTCCGAGCCATGACGGCGATTATAATCCATTCTATATCGTGGTCAGCTATGAAAGCAAATCGAACGGTGAACAATATTATGTCTACGGAGGTCGTGGCGCATTCAAGATTATCGATCCTCTGGAGATCGGCGTGACAGGCGTTATTGAGGAAAAAGCCCTCGGCAATTACCAACTCTTTGGAACGGACATGACCCTTAATCTGCCTAAAAAGACCGTGGTCAAAGCGGAATATGCCGAGACCAGGGCCATTTTCGAAGAAAGCAGCCTCTTTAACTGGCAGTCTGATCGCGGCTGGTCAGTCGGTGTGGAAAGCGAGCCGCTCGACAAGTTGAAACTGAAAGGCTATTACCGGACACTGGGCAATTATTTTATGAATATGTCAGCTGCGGATGTCTCCCGTGGATCAACGAAATACGGGTTTGATGCAATTTACACACTTCGTCCGGACACTCAGATCCATGGCCAATTCTTTGATGAGAAGGACGATCTTAACAACATGTATCACCGCCTGGCCTCTATCGGGGCTCAGACGAAATACAATAAAACAAAGTTCAGCGCCGAGCTCTCGAACGAATCCTCAAATGCTAACTATATTCCACCGACGAGCACCACAACCCGGAGCCCGTTTGATGTCAGCCAAGACATTCCCCGGGAATTGACGGCCGCCAAGATTGGCATGGAGACAGAGCTAAGAGATGATCTATCATTTATGCTCAGTCATAAACACAACCTTGCCGGTGATAACTTCCATACGACCCAGGCGGGTCTTAATTATCAACTCAACAAATTAAATCGCCTCTATCTGCGTGAAGAGTATCAACAATACCAGGACCGCAGCGAAACGCGCACACTTTTCGGCGCCGAGTCTCAGGTGATCAAAAACACTGTTGCCTTCAACGAATACCGGCTGTCTAACGCCGCTGACGGTGCGCGGAACCAGTCGGTTATAGGCCTCCGGAATAAATTCTTTCTAGGGAAAGCAATAACGGGCAATGCCACTGCGGAATATCTCCGGACGATCAGCGGTGCTCAGCGTCAGGGAGAACCGGATGCGGTGGCCCTATCGTTGGGACTGGAATATCTTGCTCCCAAAAACACCAAGATCATAAGCCGATTTGAACATCGTCGGGAATTGATGGATAGCGGCAGGGATTCCTATCTGGGAGAATTGGGCGTAGCTTATAAGCTTAATCCGGATTATTCGCTTCTCGCAAGTGAAAGATTCTTTACAGAAGAAGGGGGGACGACTGGGCGCCATACGACTTCCCGGACCATGATGGGGCTGGCCTACAGGCCGCTCTTATCAAACCAGTTTAACGCCCTGACCAAGATGGAATACAAACACGAAACGAATTCAGGCGCCTCACCGGCCCTGCAGGAAGACGCCTATATCTTCTCCGGAGAAGGGATTTGGCAGGCAACCTCGAAGCTCCAACTGACAGGGAAGTATGCAGGGAAGCTGTCCAGTGATGAGGATTTTTCGGCCTATACAGACCTCATATCGGCACGGTTCATTTATGACCTGACTGATCGCTGGGATGTGGGCGCAGAATACCGTCTCCTTACCAGCCATGCAGTGAACACCTGCTACCAAGGCGGCTCCGTTGAAGTCGGCTACCGGATCATCAAAAACCTCTGGGCATCCGTCGGGTATTCCTTTGATAAATTCGACGCCGATCTAACCGGTGACGGCTATCAGGGGAATGGGCCTTATTTGAAGCTCCGTTTCAAATTTGACGAAACAATCCTGCGAAGCATGAAATAATCCGCGGAAAAAAATCGTTAATCTTTTTCTAATTGTACAACTGTATACTGAAATAAAAAAATCATTGTTAATTATTTGATTATAAAGATTATTAGGATAGTGATTGCACGTGGATATCCCGCTTTGCGTGATAATTCGACTAACGCTTCAAACTTCACTTCATTCGTTTTCAGCAAGCCTCATTACAACTAGCAGATATTACTGCGCTTTAATTGTAATACCTGAGTTTCATTAACCCCGCGTCGCTTCGGGGATAATTCGACTAACGCTTCAAACTTCACTTCGTTCGTTTTCAGCGAGTCTTATTATAAAAATCCTTGATTTTCGTTCTAGTTTGGTATAGAAACCACCCCTACTAATTTTTAGGACTCCTTGCCCGTGTAGTCATGGGCTTTAGAGCCGAAAGGAGAAAGTTTTGCAAAGATACGAAGTTATAGCCATAGTTTTATCCAATGTAAATGATGACGACATCACCGCGTTAATCGAACGCAGCCAGACAATTATTACCGACCGCAAAGGTGTTATTGCCAAGATAGACAAGTGGGGTAAAAGACATCTTGCCTATGAAATCAAAAAACAAAAAGACGGGTACTATTTCCTTATCGATTTCTCCGGTGACGGAGCTGTTGTTGCGGAAATTGAAAGAAATTATAAAATTGATGACCGCGTCCTGAAATTCATTACAGTGAAAAAAGAGGGGGCGACAACCCGGGAAGGCATTGATCAGGAGATTGCCACGGCTGAGGCAAAACGTACCCAGGCGCGAGCGGAAGGTGAAACCGCTGGTTCAGTTGAAGGAAAATCTATCCGCCAGATAGAAAAAGCCACGGAAGAAACAAAACCTGCCGTTTCTTCATCCAGAAAAAACATTAAAGAAGAAACATCAGCGAAAGGGGAATAAGCAATGTCAATACCAAACGGAGATAAAACCAGTCGATATCCCCAGAAAAAATTTTTTCATAGAAAAAAGTTTTGCCGTTTCTGCACGGATTCCAATATAAAGATTGACTATAAAAATCCCGCCATTCTCAATAATTTTGTTACTGAGCGTGGCAAGATTATGCCGCGCAGAATAACCGGCAATTGCGCCAGTCATCAGAGGGAACTTGCCGTAGCGATAAAACGCGCCCGGATGATTGCTATTATGCCTTTTGTGACCGCTGACGGAAAATACTAAATTTGTAAACTGAATTGATTGTATCTTTCCAGTAAAAAAAACCGGTTAATTCGTGTTTTTTAGGGAGCGACTGCTTCTATACAATTTGCATTGGATTGAAATTAATCCCGCGACTTGGAATTCTCCTAATCAAGCCTAGGGGGTGCCACTCTTGCGTAGATTCCCGATGAGGCGGTGTCTGTTTATACGGCGTTGTCGTTTTCCCCGAAACAATTAATCGTTCCAATATGATTGCATGAAAGTATCAGGTTTTGAGCAGGTTATAGTCCTTGAAAAATTTCAGCATACTCTTTCCCAATAATTCTTTTTTAAAGATTTTATTGATTATCTCGTTTTTTGTTTTCGTGGCGGCATTTATTCCCGTGATCGGTTCCATTTGCCTTCTTTTTCTGCCCATGATTTTATTTCTTAACGGTACGGTTAATGACCGAATTAAAACCACTGCCGCTTTTTTAATTTCCTTTTCACTGCTTGTTCTCCTTGCCCCATTATTGCGAATGGATCTGCCAGTTATCGCCATTTTTACTATGGGCATGGCCGGTTTGCTTGTCCACATGATTGCGGTGCAAAACGGTTCAGTTGAAAAAACAATTATTTATCCGGCTATTTTTATTATTGCCGCCATTTGTTTATATTTCATTTACGGCGGTTTTGTACTTTCCGTGAATCCATGGCAACTTGTTGAAAAATATATCGCCTCGACAATCGAAGAAAATGTGAAGCTCTATAGCCAGTTGCCCCTGAAGGCGGAAGATATCAATTTTATTCAAGATAATAAAAAGAACATAATAGATGGTTTAACACGGATATTTCCGGCGATAATAGTTATGGGTTCGGCATTTATTATCTGGATAAATTTTCTTCTGGGGAAGAGAATTCTTAACAAAGCCGGTATCATCTATCCCGTGTTTGCCACCCTTGCTCATTGGAAGGCCTCGGAATCCATCATCTGGATTTTTATCATCTCCGGCGCTCTTTTCTTTGTGCCGCATAAGGACGCAAATTTCATCGGCTTAAACATATTTCTGGTGATGTGCTTTGTATATTTTCTGCAAGGTCTTGCTATCGTTAGCTTCTTTTTTCAGAAGAAAAACGCGCCGCTCTTTTTTCGCTATATTTTTTATTTTTTAATTGCAGTTCAACAATTCCTTGTGATACCTATAGCAATAATAGGATTATTTGATATCTGGATTGATTTCAGAAAGTTTTTTCAAAAAGACCAGACAACGGCTTAATTTATTCATCACTATTTTTACACGACGGAGGATTTTCATGAAAGTAATTCTGAAGCAAAATGTGCCTTCTTTAGGCAAGGCCGGTAATGTGATTAAAGTTAATGACGGATATGCCCGCAATTTTTTAATTCCGAAAGGTTTGGCTACCGAAGCTGACGAAAAAAATATCAAAACCTTTGAACATGAGAAAAAAAATATTTTAAAAAAGATGGCGAAGGAGAATAAGGATGCCAATGCTCTGGCAGATGTTTTATCAAATTTAACCATAACAATCGCCCGTAAAGTGGGCGATCAGGATAAAATTTTCGGATCGGTGACGACCAAAGACATAGAAACAGCGCTTAAAGAAAAGGGCTACGACATTAATAGAAAAATGATCGTCCATGAACATGGCGAGCATATAAAGTCGTTGGGCGAGTTTAAAATAAAATTAAAATTAACACATGATGTGGAAACAGAAATTAAACTGATTGTTACTGGCGAATATTAATGAGAGACATTGATCCTTCTTTATACAAGCTTCCGCCGCAAAATATCGAGGCCGAACAGTCTATCCTTGGTAGTATACTGCTGGAAAACAGCGCTATCAACAGCGTTCTTGAAATTCTATCACCGGGTGATTTTTACAATGAAGCTCATCGGAAAATTTTCAAGATCATAGTTGAGCTTTCTGAAAGAAACGAGCCGGTTGATCTTATTACTTTAAGCAACGCCCTGAAAGATAAAAATATGCTGGACCCGGTGGGAGGCGTGGCGTATCTCGCTTCCCTTGTGGATAACGTCCCCTCGGCGGCCAACGCCGCTAATTACTCCAAGATTGTTAAGGAGAAAGCGATTCTCCGTGGATTAATCGGTTCAGCGACGGAGATTATCGATAGTTGCTATGAAACCGGTTCCGACGTTGATCAGGTTCTGGATAAAGCCGAACACAGTATTTTTGAAATTTCTGAAAATAAAGTGCGCCCCGCTTTTTTCCCGATAAGGGATATTGTCAAGGACAGCTTTCGTTCAATTGAAGATTTATATTCCCGCAAAGAACTGATTACCGGAGTGCCGACCGGTTTTGAAAAAATTGATGATTTAACTTCCGGCCTGCAGAAATCAGAACTGATCATTATTGCCGGACGTCCCAGCATGGGCAAAACAGCTTTCGCCCTGAACATTGCCCTGTTCGCCGCACTGGAAGCGCAGACGCCCGCCGCTATTTTTTCATTGGAAATGTCCAAGGAACAGCTTGCTTTTCGATTACTCGCGTCCGAGGGCAGGGTTGATTCTCAGCGTTTGAGAAAAGGTTTTTTGGGCGAAACCGATTGGCCGAAACTGACGACCGCTGCCGGCCGTCTTTCCGATGCTCCGCTCTTCATTGATGATACTCCCGCTATTACTGTCTTGGAAATGAAAGCTAAATCACGCAGGCTGAAAGCCGATTCCGGACTGGGATTGATTGTCGTGGACTACATTCAACTGATGCGTTCTGGAAGTTATCGAGATTCCCGCGAACAGGAAATATCGGAAATCAGCCGCTCCTTAAAGGCTCTGGCCAAGGAACTGAGAGTGCCCGTTGTCGCCCTTTCACAGCTGAACCGCAAAGTGGAAGATCGCACCAACCGCCGTCCGCAAATGGCGGATTTAAGAGAATCCGGCGCTATTGAACAGGACGCCGACGTTATCGCTTTTATTTACCGTGACGAAGTTTATAACAAAACAGAAGAAAATCCCGAAAAAGGAACCGCAGAAATTATCATCGCCAAACAAAGAAACGGCCCCACCGGAACAGTTAAGCTCGCCTTTGTGGACAAATATACGAGTTTCCAGAATCTTGCCCGGGTGGAATCTCCTGAAAGTTAGACTTACCAGGAAATAACTAATATGGTGTCCGCCAATTACAATTAGATCGACTGCGTGATTCAAAAAGAAAAGACCCCATAACCTTACAGGCTAAGGGGTCTTTTTATTTCAGATTTCTAAAATGCTACAGGTTTATTTTATTATTAATGTATTGATGACAGCCTCAACCCTGCGATTCTTCTGCCGTCCTTCTTTTGTGTCATTACCGGCTATCGGTCTGGTTTCTCCATAACCAACAGCGGTAATTGTGGCTTGATCTATCCCGAATTTATCGATTAAGTATTGACGTACACTTTCAGCTCTGTTCTGAGACAGTGTGACATTGTGTTCCTCTGTGCCGACATTATCGGTATGTCCTTCGATAACAACGTTATTCTGGGGATACGCTTTCATAAAATCGGCTACTTTCTTAATATCTTCATAATATTTTTTCTTAACATAAAACTTATTGGTATCAAATTCTACATTAAGCGTGATGGATATCTTCTCATGAACACAGCCGTCTTTATCTACCTTAGCACCGGCGGGTGTATTTGGGCACTTGTCAAGGTAATCGGGAACGCCGTCCTTATCGGAATCAAGCGGACAACCATCCTTGTCTACAGCCACGCCAGCCGGTGTATCGGGGCACTTATCAAGATTATCGGGAACACCGTCCTTATCGGAATCTACAGGTGGAGGTGGTGGAGGTGGAGGTGGAGGTGGTGGGGGGGGAGGAGGAGGTTCCTCAACCTTTTTTTCTCCGCCGAAGGCGAAACAAATTCCAAAAGAGACAAGTAAGTCGTTATAATTGTCGTTGATCGGAAGAACATGCCGTACATCTGCCCGCAAAGCGATATCGTCCGTCATGAAAAGTTTAAACCCGGCGCCGTAATCGACAGAGAATTTACTCATATTAGGATCTCCGGGAGGAGTGGTATAATGAATTCCTCCGATACCGACCGCCAGAAATGGAACAAAGCGGCTCTCGGGCATGAAATGGTAAAGGCCTTCAATACCGTAACTAAATAGCTCAACTTCATTTTTACCGGGCATATCTTCAATTTCCGTTGGAACGTAGCCTAAAACTCCTTCCACGCCGATATTTTTTGTAAAGTTATAGCCGGCGCGCAAACCAGCGGTATATGTGTTTTTGAAATCATACTCGTTCCCCTCAAAGAAATAACCTCCAATATAAGGCGTAATTGAAATAGATCCTGCTCTTACTTCTGCCTGTGCTATAGTGGAGACAGCCATCAGCATTATGAGAATTATTAACATGCCAATTTTCTTCATAATATCCTCCTTTCATACTGGTTGTTTATGATAAACATATTAAAAACACGAATAAGCACGCGTGATGCGATTTGATATTTATTTTTTTTAATATTTTACTTATATAAGATTGCCTATATTTAATGTCAAGGAAATATTTATATAAATTTCAAAGTTCAAATTCTTACATAAACCCTGTGTTCTTGGCCGTCATCAAGAAGAATAATGGTTTTTTCGCTTTGCTTTATTCCATCTATTATGACTTGCGTTTCTTTCTCTCCATTCTGCGCGCGCGAGATGATGATGCGGTAGATTGTTTTTCCATATCGGTAATCTAAACTGAAACCATCCCAATCCGCGGGAAGACAAGGCATGAAACACAGTTTGTTTCCCTCACGCTTCAGTCCCAGGAGTGATTCCACGATCAGCCGGTACATCCAGCCTGCCGAGCCGGTATACCATGTCCATCCGCCGCGACCTGTGTGCGGTGAAAGCGCATAGACATCGGCCGCGACAACGTATGGCTCCACTTTGTAAGTATAAATAGCCTCAGATGAACTCGTATGATTTATCGGATTGATCATGGTCATAATTTCCCACGCTCGCCGATTCTCCTCCAAAGCCGCGAATGCCATAGCCGCCCAGACGGCTGCTTGCGTGTATTGTCCACCATTCTCCCTTACGCCGGGGACGTATCCCTTTATGTATCCGGGATTCAAATTGGACTTGTCAAACGGCGGCTTCAAAAGCTGAACCAATCCAATGTCGCTGTGAACAAGATGTTGATTCAGTGATTCCATGGCCTGACGCGAACGATCAGCTTTCCCGGCTCCGGACAAAACGGACCAGCTTTGGACAACCGAATCAATCCGACATTCAGGATTTTTAGCAGAACCGAGAGGCGAACCATCATCGAAGTAAGCGCGCCGGTACCACAAACCATCCCATCCATACTGTTCGATATTCAAACGCAATTGCGACGCCTCTTTTTTACAATATTCGCCAAAAGGCGTGTCGCCGCGATGACACGCAATTTTCGCAAATTGTATAAGGACTTCATAAAGGAAAAATCCCAGCCAGACGCTTTCTCCTTTTCCCTTTATCCCCACCATGTTCATGCTGTCGTTCCAGTCTCCGGAGCCCATTAGTGGCAATCCGTGCTCTCCGAATCTGAGTCCCCTCTTAACGGCCCTTACACAGTGCTCATATAAATCTGCCGTTTCCTGAGACCGGCCGGGCAAATCGTAATATGAATCCTCTTCTGGGTTTACCGGACGGCCTTTAATAAAGGGGATAGATTCATCCAGTATCTCTGTGTCACCGGTATTTGATATATAGCCGCAGGTTGTGAGGGGCAGCCAGAGGTAATCGTCCGAGCACTGCGTGCGCACACCGCGGCCCGACGGGGGATGCCACCAATGCTGCACATCTCCTGCCTGAAATTGGCGGGAAGCGCAAAGAAGCAGATGCTCGCGCGCAAGTTTTGGTTCGGTATGAATGAGAGCTACTACATCCTGCAGTTGATCGCGGAAACCGAAGGCTCCTCCTGACTGGTAATTTCCGGTTCGCGCCCAGAGACGGCAGGCCAGCGTCTGGTATAAAAGCCAGCCGTTTGCCAGTACGTTGAGGGACGGGTCGGGTGTTTTTATCTGCACTGCGCCGAGCGTATGATCCCAGTATTTTCGAACCTCTTGGAGAGCTTCGCTGGCCGCCGTTGCGTCTTTGAAACGCTGGGCGAGTTTCCGAGCATCATAGACATTTTGCCCCATGCCGAGCGTGAAGACGATTTCTTTTTCTTCCCCATCAACCAGATCAAAGGGAACCTGAATTGCGGCGCAGGGATCCAATCCGGTGCCTACTTTTCCGGAAAGATGCTGACGTTTCATGACGGCAGGATCGGCAAGCGTTCCATTTCGTCCCAGAAATTCCGTCCGGTTGCCGCTTAAAGTTCGCGTCAGCGCATTTGTGTTAAAAAAGGCAATTCTGTTGGGAAATTCCGTGTTATAAGAATTGCGCGCAAAGATGGCGCCGCTTTGGTGGTCAACATCGGTAATTACATGCATGGCGGTTTTCGTTCTAAGGTCGCCCAGAACCCATTCGGCGTATCCCATAACAGAGATACGTCGCGGTCGTCCCGTTAAGTTTTTTATCTTCAACACGACAAATTTTACTGCCGCGTCCAGAGCAGCATAAACCCATACTTCGGAATAGATGCCGCGCTCTGTATGTTCGAAGACGCTGTAGCCGAAACCGTGCCGGGTGATGTATGATGTGCTTCCACGTTTGGGGAGCGGCATAGGTGACCAGAAATGGCCGCGCTCCTCATCGCGGATGTAAAAAGCTTCTCCGCTCTTGTCGCTCACCGGATCGTTGTGCCAAGGCGTAAGCCGAAATTCGTGGGCATTTTCGGCCCAGGTGTAGGCCATGCCGCTTTCGGAAATTACAGTGCCGAACAGAGGGTTGGCCAGCACATTCACCCATGGCGCCGGCGTTATCTGATCATGGGCGGTCGAAATCACATACTCGCGGCCGTCAGAAGTGAATCCACCAATCCCGTTGAAGAACATCAGATCATGACGCGGTGGAGCGGAAGCCGGAATGAGTGGGGGACGATGGGTTCGGCTAGGTATCAGCCGCGGCACTGCTGTTTTCAAACCGCCGCGCTGATTGATCTGGCTGGCCAGTGTCCCACTTCTGTCAGAGATGATAATATGAGCGACAGTTTGAATAAGGATTCGATCTTCTTCTGATATCTGGTCTGTGGATCTGACAAAAATACCACCGAGCTGATCGTTTAATTTGGCGACGATGTTAGAGGCAATGAGTCCCATGATCTGGTCATGCAGAATTTGCCTGTATCCAGCGTGGTCTTCATTCCAGATTACGAGATCCACGGCCAATCCTTTTAATCGCCAGTAAGCGTGCGCCTGTACGAGTTGACGTACCAATTCGATGTTGGCCTGATCGGCAATCCTTAACAATACAATCGGTAAATCGCCGGATATGGCGTATCCCCATAAGCCGGATTGCCCCCGGTTATTTTCGATAATAACACTTGGATCGGCGCGCAAGGAGGCATTGGCGTAAATCAGGGAACTGGCCATTCGGCAGTAAAGCTGCGCTTCCGCCTCGGTGGCATTTATTTGCCGCAGGAGCACCTGGCTTTGCGTCCAGGACAGATCGAAAACACGATCGGCGATCCGCCTGTCCTGATATTTTTCGACCAGAAACAAAGCAGTCTCCCTGGTTTCGCTGATTCCTAAAACCATATCAACGGTGACCGATTGCTCCGGATCAAGAGATATGCGGGACCGGATGGCGACAATAGGGTCAAGCACCGAACCTTGACTGTCTGAGAGCGTTCCGAAAAGATCGGTGGGAGAATCCATCGCTTTTGGATTCCGGACGGTGTTTCCGCGACCGATGAACCGCATCCTGTCAGTCTCGTAGGAAATCTGCTCAATCTCCGTTTGGTGCACGGACATTAAGTGAATCATCCAGGGATTCTTTTCGCCCTCGGAACGCGGCCGTCGAGTGCAAAGGATCGCCCGGCGCTGTTCGATGATCTCAGTTTGAACAAAGAGATTGCTGAACGCGGGATGGATTTTATCGGTGGCAGGCGGCGCGAGAACAACCTCAGCGTAACTGGTTACGTCAATTGTTTTGCGCAACCGCGAATGGTTTGTGATGGTGGCGCGGCGTAGTTCGATGTCATCTTCCGGCGAAACAACGATCTCTGTGTGGATGTCAAAATCATGTTCCCGGCGGCGAAATTCTACGCGACCATCCGAAAAAATAGCTTCGTAATGCAGAGGTTGTTTAAGCGTCGGCTGATAAGCTGTTGACCAGACTTCCCCGCTTGTTACGTCGCGAATATAACAGAAAGTGCCGAAATTGTCGCAGGTGCTGTCTTCCAGAAAACGGGTGATGGCTATGTCCTTCCAACGGCTGTAGCCGCCGCCTGCGTTTGTCATCATTAAATGATATCTGCCGTTCGAAAGCAACTGCACTTCCGGAACAGGTGTGTCGGGAGTGTTGAAAACACGCACAGGTGTTTCCATGACAACTGCTTCCCGCTGTGAATTGGCGAGTTCGGCGGGCGATGTGTAAAAGGCGATGGCTTTAGGAACCCTCTCCTGAAGCAACAACATGGATGACTGGAATAATGGTTCCGATTCAAATCGTTTCTGCATAGGTTGGTTCAATAGTAAATAGGCCAGAGCGAGCAAGGTCATGCCTTGGTGGTGCGCCATGAAGGAACGAACCACCGCGTGCGATTGTCCCCGCGACAGGCGCGACAGTGTGTAATCTATCGCTTCATAGAAACCGAATCTTCCTTCAAATCCCGCCGCGGAAAGCTTTTCCAGATTCAGGCAAGCCTCTTCGGGTGCTACCATTAAAGCAAGCGCTGAGGCATAGGGGGCGATTACCATATCTTCGGCTAATCCACGCTTGAGACCCAGGCCGGGTACGCCAAAGGCTCGATACTGGTAGTTAAGGTGAACGTCAATTGCGTTGTAGCCGGATTCCGAAATTCCCCATGGCCGGGAGTGTTTCTTTCCATACGCGATTTGCGCGGCTACAGCCGCTTTATAGGTCTGATCTAGAAGAGAGTGTTCATATGTCGGCATGACCAGAAGCGGCATGAGGTATTCGAACATGGAACCACTCCATGATACGAGTGCCGGTTTTCCGCCGGCGGTTGTAAGAAGCCTTCCCAGGGCGAACCAGCTTTCCTGTGGAAGTTTCCCCTGCGCGATTCCCACGAAAGTGCAAAATCTTGCTTCCGCCGCCAGCAAATCGTAGTAACTTGTATCCCGCCGCCAGTTACCGACGTTGTATCCGATAGACAGCAAATTACATGCCTTGTCGAACAGAAAATCATATTCCATCTGGGCGAAATCGTCGCATTGCTTCGCCAGTTTTGCGATATCCTCCATTATGGTCCCGGCGCTCCGGCTGGCGTCGGTAACGAGTCTTCTCACTTCACCAAGCTGCATAAGCTCATCAGGAGTTATATCAGCTTTCATCTGCTTATCAATGGCAGATAGCAATTGCGCTTCCAGACTGGTTACTTCCAGCAAAGTGGGTATATCATTTAACTTGGGCAGTTTGTGGATCATATCCGATAATGCCGGGTAAAATATCCAGGGAGTGAGAAACCGCAACTCATCAAGGGCGGCCCAGCATTGATCAGAGAATTCCTTTGACCACCATCGCAAGGGGCTATTGGGATCGCTATCAAGAGCATTGACTCCGGTAACCATTCCTGCAGCTGATGTCGCCAGTTTTTCAAGGTATAACCGCATTCCCATGAGCGTGTTTGTTTCGGAAGTGATTGCCTCTCCCAGTTCCTTTTTAAGTTGAAAGAGAGAAACAGATTTTCCCGCCGTATCCTCGAAAACATCAAGAGTGTCTTTAAGTCCCGCAAAGAGTTGCGAACCGGTAATTTTCTGATCAGGAAGGGAAAGGAGCCCCGACTTTAATGTCAGTAGATGACCGGAAAGATTTCCGCTGTCCACCGACGAAATGTAGAGGGGGAGCAGAGGTTCCAGAGATTGAGTATCGTACCAGTTATAGAAATGACCTTTTTGCCTGTCCATGGATTCCATCGTGCGTAGCGTGTTTGCCGTACGCTCGATTAACTGCCGCGTTGTGATATAACAGAAATCGCGAGCGGAGAGATTAGCCAGAAGAGACAGACCCACGTTAGTGGGTGATGTGCGATGCGCAATCACAGAAACGGGTTGTTCCTGATAGTTGTCCGGCGGCAACCAATTATCTTCCGGACCAACAAAGGTTTCGAAAAAAGCCCATGTTTTCCGGGAAATTTTCCTGAGAAAAATGATCTGGTCTGACGTCAATCTTACTTCACGGCGGGTTAATGGCCGGCTGACAAACCAGGCGATCAGGGGAGAAATCAGCCAGGTAACAAGAATAGGCCATGCCGCGATTAAAGCGGCCGGATGGGAAAAAAAGATGGTAATTGCCGTGACAACGGCAAATATTGGAGCGAACCACATGGCCCGAAGATATCCGACTATGTCATGGCGATGATTTTGTTTTGGATTGTCCGAGGGATTCCATTCGAGAAGCCGTTTACGCGTAATCAGCATTCGCCAGAGAGTGCGCCCAATCGCGTCAATATTAAAATAAGCTTCATAGGGCAGGCATACGAGCATAAACAATGCCTGCATAATGTAATTGACGGCTGAACGCGCCGTGGAAGTTAGATGCTGGGTCAGCATTACATTGCGCGGTTTTTGAAACAGAGCCAGAAAAGACATTATTAAAGAAGGAAACAAGATGATCCCGAGGATAGACAGTGTCCAAAACCAGGCTGTTGGCAGTACTGTCCAGCCCAGCACCATCAGAATAGTCAATGCCGCGGATGTGAGGCTTCTGCGCAGATTATCGAATATCTTCCATTGCGACAGCATTGATAAGGGATTTTTCTGAGTGCCTCCGCTGGGGGCGGGAATGCTCGATCTGACCCATCGCGAGATCTGCCAGTCTCCACGAATCCAGCGATGTCTGCGGCTTACGTCCGCGTTGTAGCAGGATGGATATTCCTCGTATAACTGCACATCGCTTATCAATCCCGACCGGGCGTAACATCCTTCGAGAAGATCGTGACTGAGGATTTTATTTTCGGGGAGGTGCCCATTGAGAGCGGATTCGAAGGCGTCAATATCGTAGATACCCTTGCCGATGAACGAACCTTCACCGTATATATCCTGGTAAATATCGGAAACTGCTTTTGTGTAAGGATCAATGCCGGAATTGCTCGCGTACATGGCCGCGTACAGTGAACGGGTCATGTTGGGCAGGCTTACGGAAACCCTTGGCTGAAGGATGCCGTATCCCTTGCAGACCCGCTTCTTTTTTTCATCATATTGCGCGCGATTCAGCGGATGCGCCATGGTTCCGACAAATTGCCGGGCCGCATCGCGTGGCAGGTTTGTATCCGTGTCGAGAGTGATCACATATTTCACATTTCTTAATACAGTTGTATCGCCAACGATGAGCGAAAAATAATCTCCTGACGGACCCCGCGTTCTGCCGCGTAGGAAAGCGTTCAAATCCGCCAGTTTCCCCCTTTTTCGTTCGTAACCCATCCAAATCTGTTCTTGAGGATTCCAGCGGCGCGGGCGATGAAACAAGAAGAAAAAGTTGCCTTTTGAATCCTTGTATTTTTCATTCAATCCTTCTATTCCTTTTCGGGCCAGACACAACAGATGTTCGTCTTCCTGCATGGTTTCTTCATTAGCGTCCTGGAAGTCGGTCAGGAGGGCGAAGAGCAGATTGTCGTCCCGATTGGCCAGAAATCTGATTTCCAAAGCCTCGATTAGATTCGTAATGTTTTGCGCGCTTATGAGCATTGTCGGAACTGCAACCATGGTGCGGCACTCAGGTGGTATACCCCGGGAAAAATCCATTCGTGGCAATGGATGAGGCACCACCAGCAGAGTTGCCAGCCAGTTTACCAGGGCTACAGCCAGGTGGCTTGTGCATAGAAGCGCGAGGAATCCGGTTATAGCCAATGGCCAATACTGCAATCCATCGGTATACGCTTTCACTAGTAAACTTCCTGTAAAGATGAAGGTCAACCCAACGATAGCGCCAATATACATCAGCAAAGGAATTCGGCGACCTAACCGCAAAATGACTTCAAGTGGTGATAGGCGCACTTTCGCCAAACGTTCGAGTTCAGGCAATCCCTTGTCAATCAGGTAGAAACCGACATGAGCCGTGCAGTCATAACTGCCATTTCTGGTACTGCAATTGCGGGCGAGGCTTATCGCCATGCGTGCCACTTCACTTTCGGACAAGCGACTTTTCTTAGCGATTTTTTCCACGACGTGGCGGTAACGGTCACGGGTGGAAAAGTCCATTTTGACGTAAATATCGCGGGGATCCTCACGCAGGATCTGATCGGCTAAACTCATCGTCTCGACAAACTCGCGCCAGTTCATTGCGCCCAGAAAACGAAGACTACCAATACTATTGCTCATGGAGACCTGGTCAGCGGCTTGCTGTTGGCTTTCCAGATGCACTAATGCCTTAATTGTCTGACCGTATTCAGAGAGGTGCTGCTCGATCCAGGTAAGCGGCAATGACAGAGAGGGACCTTTCCCTTGCAATTGACGCGCAATCTCTGCAACAAAAGCGCCCACCATCGGCGGGTCTGACCGTGCCATGTCCGCGATTTCCAGGAACAAACTTTTCGGGTCCTTCCGGGCAATCTCCATCATCTTATTCGCCCAATTATGGGCTATATTGCGGTTGGTTCTGTCAGTAGATATGCGAACGGCTATACGTCGAATATTTTCGATCAACGCCAGACGCAGCATAATAGGAATGGCCCACAATTCACCTAGGGTAAGCACTGTGACTGTTTGATAAGCGGCTACAAAGAGACTGAGAGTCTTTGAATCCACCCGCCCATCGCCATGGGAGATCATCTCCAGCGCGATGTCATACACTCGCGGAAGATCGGCCGACGGGCCATTTGCCAGATGAGGCAGTTCTCTGCTGTAAACTTTCGGCAAATGCCTTCTTGCTGTGCGAATCTGTTCTTCGATCAGATAGAAGTTATCCAGGAACCATTCTTCGGCCGGTGTAATACGGTGTTTGTCCGTGACTGCCTTCGTCAACAGGTTTCGAACGTCAAACAGGATATCTTCATTATCGGTCAATCTTGTTAGCAGTTGGTTGGAAGTTCGATCCGTGCTCAGCTTGTGTGCGCTTGCGATAGTCTTGCCGTGCTGCCGCATCTGCCTGGAACTGAATAATTCCGAGCGCAACAGTTCGTCGCCGGCGATTTTTTTCCGTGAGCCTACGCCAGGAAGGTGCTCCTTCAGACGGCTTAAGTACTTAAAAATGATCTTGCTGCGCATTTCCACTTTTTACACCTTATATGGCGGATGAAGAGTTTTTCGAAAATGTGTCCATGCTTCGAGGGAAACCAGTTTTTCAACAATTAACTGTAGGTTTTAATCGGGTCCCTCTAAATATTTCAGAAGCAAAATTAAAGGGACTGTTTTATATGTTTCTATTTTAAACGTTACTTGGTTAGAAAGCAAAAAAGTATATTTAAATAAAAGCCTTATATTTGTATCAATTTTAGATAGACGGGTCAATAGTTTAAACAAAAAATAAAGATTTATTGTGAAACTCCAATTCCAAAAGCGAAGCGTATAACCTAAAGGTCACGCGTTGGAATTGGTAAGTTGTAATGAGACTCAAACTTTAAAAAGCGAATAACCTAAATACCCTAAAGGGCACCGTGGGGTCACTATAGGCGTAGCGGAATTGGTAAGTTGTAATGAGACTCAAACTTTAAAAAGCGAAGCGAATAGAAGTTTGTTAGTCGAATTATCCAATAGCCAAAGGCTATTGGATACAATCCAGCGAAGCGTAGGGTACAATACCCCGGAGCTTGTTTTGGGGTTCATACCCGTGATAAGTACATTATGGTTTTGTTATTTATCGGGTTTAAAATACGGCAACGCCAGTTGCATTTTTTTCAGGGCTTGTTTTTCAATCTGGCGTGCTCGTTCCCGCGAGATATTATACTTGCTCCCTATCTCCTGCAGTGTCTGGGGATCATCAGCCATTACACGGTTAAGAATAATATAACTTTCTCTTTCGTTAAGATTCGCCAGTGCTCCGGCGATATCGCGCCGGACAAGGCCTTTTTCTTCATCCTTGATTAAAGACACCTCCTGATCATCGCCTTCGTAGGCAAGAAAATCAATATGCGAATTACTGCTTTCGTCATTGATAATTTCATTCAGCGAAACGTCACGCGAACCCATGCGCAAGTCCATTTCCGCTACCTCGGAATCTTTAACACCCAATGATTCAGCTATTTCACTGAATTCCGGATTCTTTCTGGAAAGCGTCTCCAGTTCTTTTTTCGTCTGTCCTAGTTTAAAAAATAATTTTCTCTGTGCCTGCGTAGTGCCTATTTTGACAATGCTCCAGGACTTGATAAGGTAATTTTGAATGTAAGCCCGAATCCACCATACCGCGTAAGAAATCAATCTGTAGCCCTTGTATGGATCGAATTTTTTCACGGCGTGAATAAGGCCGATATTTCCTTCCTGGATTAAATCAGCCAACTTGAAGCCGTAGCTGCGGTATTCATGGGCAATCTTGACTACAAAACGCAAATTGGAAACTATAAGCTTTTCAGCCGCTTCCACGTCGCCATACTTTTTCAGACGCACGGCGAGCTTGAATTCCTCTTCCGCGGTTAAAAGAGAAAAGCGATTAATTTCAGCTATATATAAGTTAAGAGTGCCGGTTGCTACGGGCAGTTTCAATGATCAGGCCTCCTTATTAATTTACCCTCTGTGGGGCTGTTGAAAAACGCTCATCTACTGTGTTGCGCTGCAAACCGCACCGCTCAACGTATATCTATATACGCCTCGCGGTTCGGTTTTTTGTGCGCCTTGCATCTGAACATTTTTGAACAGCCCCCAAACATAGGTCTTTTCAACAACCCCTCTGTAACTTTTTATCCAACTATAATTTTCCGGTCAAGTGAAATAATGACACTCGCTGAAAACGAGTGCAGTGGAGTTTGAAGCGTAAGTGGAATTATCCTAAATTAGGGACAACGCCCTATTAATTATTGACATTCCGGATTAAATAGTGCAATTGAAGATCATGCCCCGATTAGCCAGAATAACAGCCATAGGTTACCCCCATCATGTCACTCAACGCGGCAATTATCGCCAGCGAGTGTTTAAAACAAATAACGACTATAAGCAGTACTTGTCTTGGCTGAATGAATATTCTGAGAAGAACTCTCTGGATATATGGGCCTATTGCCTCATGCCCAATCATGTTCATTTTATCTGTGTTCCGCAGAAGATTGATTCTCTGGCTCGCACCTTCAACACGCTTCATATGCGCTATTCGCAGTACATGAATAAAAAGCAGGGAGCATGCGGTCATTTATGGCAGGGCAGGTTCTTCTCATGTATTCTTGATGAGAAACATCTATTTGCCGCAGTTCGCTATGTTGAAAATAACCCGGTGAGGGCAGGTATAGTCAAGTCACAGGGGGAATATCATTGGTCAAGCGCTAAAGGACATATTAATAAGGGAGGCGATCTCATATTATGCAAGAAATCATTTTTGCATGATGATATCGAGGACTGGTTATCATATTTAAATTCAGGCGAGGACAATAATATAGTTGAATGCATAAGAAAGAAGACGAGAGTTGGCCAGCCTTATGGTGAAGATGGATTTATGATTAAACTGGAGAAAAAGCTCGGCATGAAGTTAAGTAAAGGCAAGCCTGGCAGGCCGAGGAAAGTCAGAGTGCCAAAAGGCGGCGATAAATAGGGCGCTGTCCCCTATTTTAATTTTGTGGCAGGTCAGACTGTTGAAAAACGCTCATATGCATCGTTTCCCTTATCATTCGGCGTTGCGGCGTACGCTAAAGTACGCCTCACTTCTCATGATTGCGGGAGCCTTGCCTCTGAACATTTTTGAACAGTCTGAAGATATGATTAAAATAAGAAATTAAATAATAAAAAATATTTCTTAGGGAGATTGGTATTATGAAAGAAAAAAATGGAAGGAGTGGAAATAAAATCAGCATTAGCTTTACTGCCTTACTTATTTTTATCGCAATGGCAGTTACAAGCATTAATGCCTGTGGATATTTGGGCATTTTGGGTGAACTAAGCTGGAAAGAAGAGGTATTGCTGCATGACGGCAGTAAAATCATTGTTAAGCGATGGCAGAAATTAAAGACAGTATACACCTTCGAGCCAAGTGCACTTATTAAGGAACAGTCCATCAGTTTTAAACTGCCGGGCACAAATAAAAAGATAGCTTGGAAAGATGGGCCTGCGAAGGATGTTATGGAAACTGTTAATTTTACTTTAATAGCCCTGCATATTAAGAATAACAAACCTTACCTTATCACCTCGCCATATGGTTGTTTGTCCTTCAATAAATGGGGCCGTCCCAATCCAAGTTATATTGTTTTCACGTATGAAGGCAAAGAATGGAACCGAATAGATATGACGAATTTGCCGCCAGAATTCAGAACTGTCAATCTTGTTCAAGGTACTATGAATCATAAAGTTAAAGTTGCCATTGGTCAGGGTTTGCTGACTGCAGAAAAGATAAAAGCACTCAACGAAGATGGCAATAAATCGGAGATATACAAAACCATTGTTCGCACGCCGTTTAAGGGGAGTGGACAAGGTGGATGTCCGGAGATGGTTTATGATGGGCGAAAATGGATGGGGATTGGTTTTTTTAATAGGAAGGCTAACTATGAAGAATGTCTGGTTGTGTGTAAAGAAACCATGCACGACATTAAATATTGCCCCTGCAGCAGACTTTTCCCGAATAACAAGAAAGGAGAATAGAAATGGAGAAACAGGGGACAGCGCCCTATTAAATAAGCAAGAAACCCGTCCTAAAAGACTAGCCACGCGAAGTCTTTTAAATGAGAGATCGTTGACAACTGAATATAGAATCACGGGTAAGACCCCGAAATGAGCGTCGGGGTTCTTACCCTCCGCTGTGCGGGATAATTTCCAATAGCATTTAGCTATTGGATAATTCGACTAACCAACTTTAATTCGCTTTGCTTTTAAAGTTTGAGTCTTATTACGACTAACCAATTCCAATGTGTTTCACTTTTGGAATTGGAGTCTCATTAATTCTATATTCAGTAAGCAGTAGTAAATAAATTCTTATTTGAAAGAAATTAGAGGCAGGAGGGGTAATGAAAAATCGCGCAGTATTAAGAGTCTAATAGTTCCTAACAATTAAACAAAAACAAACACATCCCACCTTGACACAAGACATATTTATGCTTATTCTAAAGAAAATCCGATAAAAGGTAAGCAAAGGTGAACAAATGAGATCTATAAACAAAACCATGATTGAACATGCCATTAAAATTGCGCATGAAATTAAAGCAGACGCTTTGCTTGTCAGTGTGGATGTAATCAACGATATGAGCCTGCTGATGGATGAACTAAAAAAAGATATCAGCTTCATTATCGTTTCTCGCGAGAATGAATCAATATCGGACGAAGTGAAGAAAAACGCCCGAATATTATACATTCCCAATGTAAATCTAACCCGCGTGGGAAAAATTAAAATTGCCATTGCAAAAGGGATAGTTTTAGGCTTTTTTAAAAGAGGCGATAAAGTTGTCTGTTTAAGCGGTGTGCCCAGATTTGGTTACACAGACAGCATTTTTGTAATTGATGTGGGCAAAGAATTTGAGATTTTAACATCTGATTTTATCAATGATGTAATTGAAAATGTCCGGCCGGAAGTTTTTAACGCCGCATTAAATATAGCCTGCGAACTGGCCGCTCAGGGAAGAGAAAACAAAAAAGTGGGAACGATCTTTGTTCTGGGAGACGATGAGAAAGTTATGCAGCTTTCCCAGCAAATGATTATCAACCCGTTTATGGGATATTCGGAAGAACAGCTTAACATTTTGAATCCCGAACTGGAAGAAACCATCAAGGAATTATCGGCGATTGACGGCGCCTTTATTATCAAAGAAAATGGTGTACTTGTGACTGCCGGAAGACATCTTAACGCCGCGCTGGACAGCCGTGATTTTCCCGCAGGCCTTGGCAGCAGACACATCGCCGCTGCCGGTATTACCAGCGTAACAAAAGCAGTGGCTATAGTCATTTCCGAATCTTCGGGAAACGTAACTGTTTTTAAGAACGGTAAGCTGTTTGTGACTATTGAAAAACCGGTAGAATAGTGACACTCGTTAAGAGTGAATCCCGACATGCCGGGATGAAGCTCGAAACGTAAGTGGAACTATCCTAGGAACGAAGTGACGTAGGGTAGTGAGTCCCAAGTTTTAGAAGCGTAGCGTATGGGGATAGTGACATCAGCCAAATTATCCAATCCCAATGAGTCGGGATTGGAAATTATCCCGCAAAGCAGGGGTAGAGGAAATGCAATATGCGTTTTGACAAATTTACTTTAAAAGTCCAGGAAGCGATCCAGGAGGCGCAGACACTGGCCGGTTCATACGGTCATCAAGAGATTGAGCCGGAACATCTGCTTGTTTCTTTTTTGCGGCAGGAAGAAGGCATTGTTGGAGCTGTTTTGGAAAAGCTGGGTGCCAAGCCAAATCAGATTGAGAAGGCGCTTATAAGTTTTCTGGAAAGACAGCCTCGCATCGAGGGTTCAGCCACAGGTCAAATATATCTTTCTGCCCGTTTGAATAAAATTTTCGATAAAGCCCTTACCGAAGCAGCCCGTCTCAAAGACGAATATGTAAGCGCGGAACATGTCTTGATTGCGGTGACTGAGGAAAAAACCGGTGAAGCCGCGAAAATTTTGCGGCAAGCGGGGGTAACCAAAGACAATATCTTTAAGGTGTTGGTGGAAATCAGGGGCAATCAAAGAGTTACCGACCCTAACCCGGAGGGGAAATATCAAGCTCTGCAGCGTTACGCCAGAGACTTCAATGAACTGGCCCGTAAGGGTTCTTTTGATCCGGTAATCGGCCGCGATGAAGAAATACGGCGCATCATGCAGGTGCTTTCTCGCCGTACAAAAAATAATCCGGTCTTAATCGGAGAACCGGGTGTCGGGAAAACAGCGATTGTTGAAGGATTAGCGCAACGCATTGTCAATGGCGATGTGCCGGAAAACCTGAAAAATAAACGCGTCATTGGTCTGGACATTGGTTCTCTGGTGGCCGGCGCGAAATATCGCGGCGAATTTGAGGAACGTCTGAAAGCGGTTTTGAAGGAAGTGATCAGCGCTCAAGGTGAGATAATTCTCTTTATCGATGAAATACATACAGTTGTCGGAGCGGGTGCGGCGGAAGGTTCGATGGACGCTTCTAACATGCTCAAACCTGCTCTGGCCAGGGGGGAGTTGCGTTGTGTGGGCGCGACAACGCTTAACGAATATCGAAAATACATAGAAAAAGATGCGGCTCTGGAGCGTCGTTTTCAACCGGTTTTGGTCAAGGAGCCGACGGTGGAGGATACAATCGCCATCCTACGCGGACTGAAAGAACGTTATGAAGTTCATCACAGGGTGCGGATAAAAGATTCGGCCATAGTAGCCGCCGCTACGCTTTCGCACCGTTACATAACCGATCGCTTTCTGCCGGATAAGGCTGTGGACCTGATTGACGAGGCGGCATCCCGTTTAAAAATAGAGTTGGACAGTATGCCTTCGGAAATTGACGCTATTGATCGTAAAATCATACAACTGGAAATAGAACGTCAGTCTTTGAAAAAGGAAACTGATAAAACCGCCAAGGAACGGCGCGACAAGATTGAAAAGGAACTCGCCGATCTTAAATCCAGCATGGCTCAGATGAAAATACACTGGTCAAGTGAAAAGGATATAATCAATAAAATCCAAAATACTAAAGGCAAGATAGAGGCTTTAAAAACAGAAGAGGCCAATGCCCAGCGCGAAGGCAATCTTGCGAAGGTCGCGGAGATTCGCTACGGAAAGCTTGTAGCTTTGGACAAAAATTTACAGGAGGATCAGACAAAACTTCTGGAGATTCAAAAAAACAAACAAATGCTCAAAGAAGAGGTGGATGCGGAAGACGTGGCCGAAGTTGTCTCCAATTGGACGGGCATACCGCTATCAAGGATGATGGAAAGCGACGTGCAGAAACTCATTCATATGGAAGAACGGCTCAAAATGCGTGTCATCGGTCAGGATGAAGGCATTGGGGCGGTCTCCGCGGCGTTGCGCCGAGCGCGGTCCGGATTGCAGGATCCTAACCGTCCCATCGGATCGTTCATTTTTCTGGGACCCACAGGTGTTGGCAAAACCGAACTCGCACGCGCTTTGGCGGAATTCATGTTTGATAATGAACAGGCGATGATTCGCGTTGACATGTCGGAATATATGGAAAAACACGCGGTGGCTCGTCTGATCGGCGCTCCACCCGGTTATGTAGGCTATGACGAAGGAGGATATCTGACTGAAGCGGTGCGGCGTAAGCCCTACAGCGTATTACTTTTCGATGAAATTGAAAAAGCTCATCCCGATGTTTTTAATATTTTATTGCAGATACTCGATGACGGAAGGTTGACTGACGGGCATGGCCGAACCGTTGATTTCAAAAACACAATAGTGATTATGACTTCCAACGTTGGCAGTCAATGGATACAGGATCCGACTTTAGATGATAAAGAAAAACAAAGCCGGACACTGGAGGCATTGCGTGCGACGTTTAAACCGGAATTCTTAAACCGCATAGACGATACGATTATGTTTTCCGCACTGAAACTGGAGGATATCTATAAGATTGTTGATATTCAGATGAGTCTGATTGACAAGCGGCTCAAAGAGCGAAAACTGAGCATCGAATTGACAGAAAAGGCGAAAAACTATATAGCCGAACAGGGCTACAGCCCTGTTTACGGTGCCCGTCCGCTTAAACGTTCATTGCAGAAACTTATTCTGGATCCGCTGGCGATGGAAATTCTGACCGGCAAATTTGCCGAGGGAGATCGAATCATCGCGGGTTTATCCAAGAAAGGTGAAATAACTTTAATGAGGCTCGCTAAAGACGAACGCAGTGAAGTCTGAAGCGCAAGCCGAATTATCCCCGGAGCGTAGCGGAGTGGGATAAGCGATTCACTGACAAAATAATTTGGAGGAAAGATAATGGGTAACACGATAAAAACCGCTCTTTTACTGGGAGCGTTGACCGGATTATTGATGTTTATCGGCGGCCTTGCTGGTGGAAGGGGAGGCGTTTATATCGCTTTCATTTTCGCTGTAATTTTAAATTTCGGCAGTTACTGGTTTTCCGATAAAATTGTTCTGCGAATGTATAAGGCGCAGGAAGTTTCAGAAAGCTCGGCGCCTGATCTTTACAGTCTTGTTCGTAACCTGGCGTTAAAAGCCAATTTGCCTATGCCGCGGGTTTTTATTATTCCCGAAGAAACAGCCAATGCTTTTGCGACCGGTCGTAACGAGAAACATGCGGTTGTCGCCGTGACGGAAGGAATAATGCGGATTTTGAATAAAGAAGAACTCGAAGGTGTAATCTCCCATGAGCTCACACATATTAAGAACAGAGATATGCTTATCAGCTCTATTGCCGCAACTCTTGCCGGCGCCATTGTATGGCTGGCTCATATGGCTCAATTCGCGGCTATTTTCGGCGGCGGCCGCAGTGATGATGATGATCACGGCGGAATAATCGGTTTGATAGCGATGGCCATTTTTGCTCCTCTGGCCGCAGCCGTTATTCAAATGGCCATCTCCCGTTCCCGCGAATATCTGGCTGATGCCGGTGGCGCTAATATCACCAAAAACCCTTACGGATTGGCTTCCGCTTTGGAAAAACTTTCCAGAGCTTCGCAGATTATTCCGATGAATGCCAATCCCTCCACGGCGCATTTGTTTATTGTTAATCCTCTGACTGGAAAATCACTCATGAACCTCTTCAGCACTCATCCGCCGCTGGAGGAAAGAATCGCCCGCTTAAGAAGCATGAAACCATATTAAAAAAATTATTCCGCAATGCGGCAAGGAGAAAAAATATGGAAGAAAATAAGAAGGAATCGGGGTTTGTAGTGAAGGATAAACGTCTTTTTGATGAGTCAGGCAAAGAACGTTCAGAAGAAAAAGCGCAGTCTCAATCTGTCAAAAAAAATCCTGAAGTTCAGGAGAATTCACAAACTGCGCAAACTGAAACCAAACAGGATTTCGATTATCCGCCGATAACCTTTACTAATTTTGTTCTGTCTTTAAGCACTTCGGCCCTTTTTCATTTTGGAGATTTTCCCGATTCTGAAGGTGGAGAAATACAAAAAAACCTGCCGGCGGCGAAACAAACCATTGATATTCTCGATATGCTCAATGAAAAGACCAAAGGAAATCGCGACGAAAACGAAAACAAGTTGATCCAGAGCGTTCTCTACGAATTGAAGATGCGCTACGTCAAAGAAAAGGTTTAAAATGCACTGGATTGCTCCGGCGAAAATAAATCTTTTCCTGCGCGTCTTGCGGAAACGTGCCGATGGATACCACGACATTGTTTCCCTCATGCAGAAAATTACACTCTATGATGAATTGATTTTTTCTCCCCGTCCGAAAGGTATTATTCTAAACTGCCCCGGGAGCAATTTGTCGGCAAATGAAGATAATCTGGTAATTCGCGCCGCAAAATGCATTTTTGATTATTGCAATTATCCTTCCGGCATGGAAATTACTCTTTATAAAAAAATACCTATGACCGCCGGTCTGGGAGGCGGAAGTTCCGATGCCGCTACAACTTTGAAAGCCTTGAATAAAATATGTTCTTTAAAGTTGAAAAAGGAAGAACTGCTCAGACTGGGAGCAAAAATAGGGGCGGATGTCCCCTTTTTTATTTTTGGAAACACGGCCTTAGCATCTGGAATAGGCGATAAACTCAAACACTTACCAAACCTTCCACAATTGAACCTTCTTCTCATTAAACCCCCTTTCGATCTTTCTACAAAAATGGTTTATAAAAACCTCAATTTAAGATTGACAAGGGGGAAAAATAATTATAGCATTCCGCGGTTTTTTGCACTGAGCGATATAGTTCAGGGGTTGTATAATGACTTGGAGTCAGTTTCGTTGGAAATTTACCCTGAATTGGCTGATTTTAAAAAAATGTTGCTCAGTCATGGTGCGCTTGGCGCATTGATGTCGGGTAGTGGCCCAACAGTCTTTGGAATATTTAGGAACGGAAAAGAGGCAAAAAAAGCCCTGGAATCTATCAAGAAAGAAGTTTCAGACCAATGCACGGTCTTTCTTGCCAAGTCTTTGTAATTATTGCATCTTCCTAATAAGATTGTGAGTTATACCCTTCATTGAAGTATTTGTATTGGGGCGTCGTCAAGCGGTAAGACACAGGATTTTGGTTCCTGCATTCGGAGGTTCGAATCCTCCCGCCCCAGCCAATAAATATATTGAAAAGGGCCTAAGATGTTAGAAAAGATCAGGATATTTTCCGGTAATGCCAACATCGCACTGGCAACAAAAATTTGCAAACATTTGGGAGTGCCTTTAGGCAAAGCTAATGTGACGACTTTTAGCGATGGAGAGACCCGTGTAGAAATTGATGAAAACGTCCGGGGTATGGATGTTTTCATTATCCAGTCCACTTGCCCGCCTGTTAATGTGACACTAATGGAATTACTCATAATGATTGATGCCATGAAAAGGGCTTCCGCTGACCGTATCACTGCGGTTGTTCCTTATTACGGATACGCCAGGCAGGACAGAAAAGTTGCTCCCCGCGCTCCTATTTCAGCAAAACTAGTGGCCGATCTGATTACCACCGCCGGAGCCAACCGTGTACTTTCCATGGATCTACATGCCGGTCAGATTCAGGGATTTTTCAATATTCCGGTGGACAATCTTTTTGCCAAACCAGTTCTAATGGATTATATGAAGAAAAATTTTTTAGATAATACAGTGGTTGTTTCGCCGGATACCGGCGGCGTGGAACGGGCCAGATCTTTCGGAAAAAAGCTGGGAGCGAGCCTCGCTATTATTGACAAGAGAAGGGAAGGGCCTAACGAAGCCGAAGTGATGAATATCATCGGTAATGTAAAAGGTAAAAGAGTCATTATTCTGGATGATATGATTGACACGGCGGGAACAGTTGTGCAGGCCGCAAGCGCCATGAAGGAAGCAGGCGCTTTGGAAATTTCCGTTTGTTGTACGCATCCTGTTTTATCCGGGCCAGCGCTGGAACGTATCGAAGGTTCCAAGATCAAGGAAGTCCTTGTAACTGACACGATACCGCTTGGTGAGAGGGCGAAAAAATGTAAAAAAATAAAAGTTTTATCGGTATCCGGAATTTTAGGTGAGGCCGTGCGCCGGATTTATTACAACGATTCCGTAAGCTCATTATTTATATAGGAATTTATATTAGGAGGAACAAATGGAGGTAACAGATTTAGCGGCTCAAGTCCGTAAAGAACAAAAGAAAGGACCATCTCGCCGTCTGCGGCAAAGTGGATTTATCCCGGCGATTTTTTACGGCCGCGCTGCCGAAAATATTTTATTGGCGGTAAGGAATGATGAATTGGTCAAACTGCATAAAGATAAAAAGGACCATGCCTTTATTAAATTGATTATTGATGACGGTGGCAGTAAAAAGACAGAGAAACTATCATTAATTAAAGAGTTGCAGGTACAGCCCCTGACGGGGAAATTTTACCATGCCGATTTTTATGAAGTGGATATAAAGCGCAAGATCACCATGGATGTATCCCTGCGTTTTATAGGTAAAGCCATTGGCGTGGAAAACGGCGGCGAATTGCAGCATATAAGGCGGGAAGTAAAAGTTTCTTGTTTGCCTTTAAACCTTCCGGATCATATTGACGTGGACGTAACTAATCTCGAAATAGGTGATTCCATAAAAATCAGGGATTTGACGGTTGCCGAGGGAGTAACAATGTTGGATAGGCCCGATTCTTCGGTCGCGTCGGTTGCCGTCATCAAGGTTGCCAAAGTTGAGGAACCGGTGAAAGAAGAAGGTGCCGCTGAAGAAGGCGCTGCGGTAGCTGAAGGCGAAGCTCCGGCAGCGGGTGCGGCAGCTCCGGCAGAAAAGGGGAAGGCGGCTCCGGCAGAAAAGGGGAAGTAACTTTATAGAAGAATGTAATAATTGGGTGACAGCAAGTGCTTCCCTCGAGTTTAACAAAAATATTTTTCTGGCGCGGTAAAGAGAGGGAGCAGGCCATGTATCTGATTTTGGGTTTGGGAAATCCCGGCAGCCGTTATCAGTATACAAGACACAACATCGGATTTATGGTGTTGGAAAAAATTGCCACTCAATGGGAAGTGGATTTAAAGCAAAAAAGTTTCGAAGCTCTTTGGAATAGAGGTAAAATTTCCGGTATAAATGTGTTGCTGGCAATACCTCAAACATATATGAATTTAAGCGGCAATGCGGCAAGAAAGTTACTTGCCTACTTTAAAATGGATATAAGTAATTTAATAGTAATTCATGATGATCTTGATTTACCTTTTGGAAAGCTTCGCCTTAAGACAGGCGGAGGAGACGCTGGTCATAAAGGATTGAAATCTATTACTACATGCCTCGGTTCTGGCGATTTTATGCGAGTCAGAATGGGTATTGGTAAACCTTCTGACAGGTCTCGCGTTGAAGATTATGTTTTAAAACAGTTTGGTTCGGAAGAATCTGCTATGCTCCAGCAAATCATTCAATTTGCAGCCGAAGCCACAACTGATATTGTTATGTCAGGTATGCAACAAGCTATGGCTAAATACCATACAAAAAATATAAGTAATTAAAAAAGGAGGATGGATTAATGTTACACAACAAACGAAGTATCTGGACATTTTTACTGAGCTCATTGATGTTTCTGCTCATGGCTGGCGTCGCATTTGCCGGTGAAGCGGATATCAAGTTGCCAGATTTAACAACAATTTCTTTTCTGGGCGGCGCCTTGTCAGGCATGATGATTCTTAATGTCGGACTTGTTGTCTGTCTCATAGGTATGATTTTCGGCGTGCTTCAATACGTACAAACAAAAAATCTGCCCGCACACAAAGCAATGTTGGATGTATCCCAGACAATCTGGGAAACCTGCAAAACCTATCTTTTCCAGCAGGGTAAATTTTTGATTGCGCTGTGGATTCTGATCGCTGCTTGTATAGTTTATTATTTCGGCGCTTTACAGGGTAAAGTAGTATCAGACATCATTATTATTCTTGCGTGCTCGATCGTGGGTATTCTGGGTTCTTATACAGTTGCCTGGTTCGGTATTCGCATCAATACCGTGGCTAATTCCCGCGCTGCCTTTGCTTCCCTGAGTGGAGATCCTTTAAACATCGTCAACATCTGTTTACGTTCCGGCATGAGCGTTGGATTGCTTCTGGTCAGCATCGAACTGTTCTTCATGATCCTCATTCTGGCTTACATTCCCAAAGAATTAGCCGGTCCCTGTTTTATCGGTTTTGCCATCGGTGAATCTCTGGGCGCTTCCGCTCTGCGTATCTGCGGTGGTATCTTCACCAAGATTGCCGATATCGGTTCCGACCTGATGAAAATTGTTTTCCATCTACCGGAAGACGACCCCAAAAACCCCGGTGTTATTGCCGAC
>JAPLJP010000175.1 GCA_026388535.1 Deltaproteobacteria bacterium
AAAATATTGCAAAAATTATTGAATCCATTCAACGTTTCAGAAAACATGGATGAAAAGCTTTTAAATCTCAGAGGAGCGCTGATGGCAATCACAGCCTCAAAATCATGGGGTTTCAGAATAACCGATTGCAGAGCAAGACCTGCTCCGGTGGAAAAACCGGCCACCACAATTTTTTTGCAGCATGTTTTCAGAATAGCATGGCCGCGATCAACTGAATCAAGCCAGTCATCATAGGTGCGTACGGAGAGATCTCTGGAGGACGTTCCGTTGCCGGAAAGCCTCGGAGCATATACCGTCAGACCTTTTTCGCGCATAAATATCGCCCATGGCCTGACTTCCTCCGGCGCGGCCATCATCCCGTGAATAAGGAGAACGCCGGTATCAGACCCTGGTGAGTGCAAAAAAAACGGCATCCCGATATCCGGAGGTTTGCTCTCGCTCGCGGAATAGTTCTCTTCATACTCTTTCAAAAATAGCGCCGCCTCGGCTGCCAGAAGCATCTCCGTCGCCTTGCCGGGTTTTGTGAGCTTATGTGCTTTATCCATTAATCAGGTTAAACGCCAAGACGTGAATAAACTCCGTAAATCATGGCATAATGCAGGACTCCGCCAATCAAGACCATGATATGAAACAGTTCATGAAAACTGAAAACACCCGGAAGCATTTTTGGTTTTTTTATGGCATAAATAATACCCCCCAGAGTAAAGGCGGCACCGCCGGTAAATAGAAGGACAGTCTGGGATACGGACATTTTGACAAGCATCTGTTTAATAGTGAAAAGCGCTGACCAACCCATAAATAGATAGATAACCGCGAATAGTTTTCTTGGAGCCCTAGGAAAAAAAACCTGGGAAATAAATCCAACACCCACAAGACTCCATTGGAAGGCAATCATTGACCATTTGTAAGCGCCATCCAGATAAAAATAACATATCGGAGTAAATGTTCCCGCAATCATGAAAAATATTGCCAGCCGATCCATTTTTCGCCAGAAGGACAACTCATTATCCTTCTTTTTGAAAGCATGGTACAGAGCGCTTGCGGAAAAAAGAAAAACAACGGAAACTCCATAAATAAGCGCGGTAACCAGACCGGATGCCGAACGACTGGCAACCATCGCCAGATAGACCGTGCCGATGACAGCGGCTATCATTCCGGCAAGGTGTGAATAAAAATTAAAAAGTTCCTGAGTCTTGACTTTCATAATCATAATCCTTTGAAAAAAAACATATTTTCGATCTGTGAGGATTTTTCCACAAATCCATTTTTTTAACAAGTATTTAATATGCTATCTTTGTAAAATATCTATTATTTTTATATATTTGATATTATTATATTTAGTGACCATTCATGAATTGTTTGATACAAGCATTGTCAAATCAGTATACAATCAAATCAACGGCATAGCCCATTGCCTTTAGCCCGTTCTAGCGTTCTGCAGGTTCCTAATAAACACGCTTTTTGCGCATCACGACAACCAAGCTCTTTGTTGTCCTGCAATAAATAAGCAAGGCCCCTATTGTTGTATGCATCGGCATAATTCGGTGTTATGCGGATGGCTTTGTTGTAATCCTCAATGGCATGCTGATACTGACCGAGTTTAGTGTAAACAAACCCCCTGTTTAAATATGCCAGTTTATCATCCGGTTTTATCTGAATGGCCTTGCTGTAATCCTCAATGGCATGCTGATACTGACCGAGTTTAGTGTAAACAACCCCTCTGTTGTAGTAGGCATCGACGAAAGCCGGTGTTATGTGGATGGCATTATTGAAATCATCGATGGCCAGCTGATACTGGCCTAGTTCACCATAAGTAATCCCCCTGTTGTTGTAAGCATAGATATAATCAGGTGCTATGCGTATTGCTTTGTTATAATGATAAGTAGCCTCTTCGATTTTGCCTTTTTCAAACATGGCAAGACCGAAATTGTTATGTGCCACATAATTATCTTCCGTCACCTGTAAAGCGTAATTAAATAGAGTGGCGCTGTTTTTCCAGTAACCGCATTGTTTCCATGTTATAAATGTCATGATGATTAAGAAGAGTATTGCTGTCGGAAATAAAATATTTTTTCTTGTTTTTTCGTTTTTAATCAAAGACGGTGTTCCCCATGCCAGCATAACTGAAATGCCTACAGAAGGCAGATAATGGTAGCGGTCGGCCATTGCGTAAGGGTAAACCGAAACCTGAATGATTCCGATAACAGGGGCAATGGTTATCGCATACCACAACCATCCGACAAAGAGATATTGCAGACGTTTTCTCATTATAATAACGACAACACTGATAACGAGAATTAGCAAAGAAGCGCCCAAGACTTGACAAAGTGGAAGTTGATCTGAGAAAGGATAGAAAACAGCCATGTCATGAGGCCAGAATGTTTTTTCCAGATAAGTCACAAAAGAAACAGGCGCGTTGGCAAGCCTTGAACTAAGAGAATAACTTTTTATGAATGTTTCCTTTTCATTCGGAGTATGAAGAGTTATGATAACAAGAATTGCTGACAAAATAAAAAAAGGTATTTTTTCGCGCAACTGCCATAAAAACAAATTGCCTTTCCTTGACTCAAAACGTTTGAGCGGCCAATAATCAAGAAGAATCATAATTACAGGCAAAGTTACAACCATTGGTTTACTCATAAGAGCCAAGACAAAGGAGAAAAGAACAAGCAGGTACTTTCTGAAGTCCGGTTTTTCCGTGTAATAGACATACAAACAGAGAGTCAGCATCCAGAAAAACACACTCAAGACATCTTTGCGTTCGGCAATCCAGGCTACTGATTCCACATGCAGAGGATGAAGAGCGAAGAGTCCTGCTACAAAGGCACTGCGCCATACCATCCCTGTCATACGGTTGAAAAGACAGAACAGCAGAAGAGTACTCATAATATGCAGGATAATGTTTGTCAGGTGATAACCACCGGCGTTCAAACCGAAAAGCTGATAATCGAACATCAGAGACAGCCAAACAAGAGGGTTCCATAAACCGGTATCTTTTGTGCTGAATGCCCAACGAAATCCGTCCAGAGTGATTCCGGTCTGAATATGACTGTTCTCTGTGACGTAAACGACATCATCAAATATGAAGTCATATTGATTCACCTGCCAGAAAACAGTAAGTGTAACCACCGTTAGAACGACATAAACGATCAGTTTCTGTCTGTCGGGGCTGATATTTATCTTATTTATCATAGTTGTTTTCAGTCTGGATAACTTTTGATGGCCTCAAGGAATTCTTTCAAGAGCTTTGATAACATATTGCTTTTTTATAACTGAACCATAAAATTGTCGATCATGTATGTCAAGGAAATATTGACTATAAAATACTAAGGCGTGATGTTTTCATCTGGCAATTATTGTGTAAAATAATCATATGGCATTAACAAATTATAAAAATAGCTTTGACATAAATAATATATTTCAGTATTAATAAGAAAATATTGAATGCCGATATAAGTGTAAATATTTTTCAAATAATTAACTTATTAAATGTGGTACGAAAGGAGAGTATTATGAAAAAAATTGGCATGTTAGTGTTTATTATAATGATGATGGCTGTCGTCACGGCAGTCCAGGCGGAAGTCAGGGCCGGAGGTTTACCTGCAGTGGCTGTTGATGATAGAATTAATGACTGTGCTGCCTGTGCGGATTCTGACAAGGACGGTGTTCCCGATAATCTTGATAAGTGCCCCAATACACCTATCGGCGTGACCGTGGATAAAGACGGCTGTCCCGTGCTGAAGGAGAAAATCACCATAACGCTTAATGTGGAATTCGATACTGCAAAAGCAATTGTAAAGCAAAAATATCATGACGACATCAGAAGAGTAGCCGATTTCATGAAAACGTATACAGGGACGAATGCCGTGATCGAAGGTCATACCGACAATGTCGGCAATGCGGAATACAATGACGGGCTGTCTAAGGACAGAGCTAACAGCGTCAGGCAATACCTGATCGATAAATTCGGGATCGACGCTTCGCGCCTCACCGCTGTCGGCTATGGACTGAATAGGCCGATCGCCGACAATAACACAGACGAAGGAAGGCAGAAGAACCGCAGAGTTGAGGCTGTTATCGAAACGGTGAAGATAAAATAAGTTTGCAACTAACAATTTGAGAAGCTAAAAGAACTTAAGGCCCCATGACCGCTGCAAGGTTATGGGGCCTTTTCTTGGGATGACCTTTATGGTGACGACAAACATCGGCATTGTCCACGTTTTTATGGTCAAGATTCCCTTGACATACAAAAACGCGTTTCCTATACTTTCCCATGTAAAAAGGACGTTCTTATCAAAGTGTGGCTTTTTACGGATGGGCGTTGTTCAATTGGCATAGCCGCACCACAGCCTTCTTGCTAAAGGATTGCTTGGCCCGGAACTGCAAATAACTCACCGGAAAAGTGGGGATCAACAACCTCCGCGGTTTTTCCGTTTATGGTATATATTTTGAGAGAAGCTTGTCTTCATTTTTCCCCTCCTGGATATTGGAGGGCTCAATGACTCGCCCGAACTGAGGGCATTTTTTCAGTACAAAAAATGATTCGAATCTATTTCGACGTGGAGACTCTTTATGGCTGAGTTGGATAAGGTATTGAAGGCAGCGACAAACGCCAAAGCCTCGGATCTTCATCTGGCGCCCGGAGAACCGTTTGTCATACGGCAGCTCGGTCGTTTGAGAAAGATTCAGAGCGCCTCCCTGACCCGTGAGAGATGCGAACAGCTTATTTATGAGATTCTTGAAAACGATCAAAAAGAAAAGCTTAACAAGCAACTCCAACTAGACTTTGCCTATGAAATACCGGAAGTGGCCAGATTCCGCGGCAGTGCGATGCGTCACCAGGCGGGTCTCAGCGCATCCTTTCGAATCATTCCCTTTGAAATTCCCACATTTGAAAAGCTGGGTCTCCCGGACACGGTGAAAAAAATCATGGACAATCATCAGGGGCTGATTCTTGTAACCGGAGCTACTGGTCAGGGGAAATCATCAACCATGGCCGCCATGGTTGATTATGTCAACACAAACCGCGCCCACCACATAATTACAGTAGAAGACCCTATCGAATTTATCCATCCCCAGAAAAAGTGTGCCGTCAATCAGCGGCAATTGGGTCGGGACACATTGGCCTATGCCAACGCACTACGGGGAGCGCTTCGCGAGGACCCGGATGTGATTGTAGTGGGCGAACTGAGAGACCTTGAAACCATTTCCCTGTCCATTACCGCCGCCGAAACAGGCCATCTCGTTATCGGGACATTGGCCACATCGAGCGCCCCAAAGACAATTGATCGTATCATAGACTCATACCCGGCCGCGGAACAGGGTCAGATTCGGGCCATGCTGGGTGAATCCATAAAGGCAGTGATTACCCAACGGCTTATCCCGCGCGCTGATCTCACGTCGATGGCACTGGCGGTGGAGATCTTAATCGGGACGCTTCCCATGGCCAATCTCATCCGGGATGGAAAGGTCTTTCAAATTCTCTCCATGATGCAGATGGGAAAGGCAGTGGGCATGCAAATCATGGATGAATCTATCATGTCGTTGTTTAAGGCGGGAACTATCAGTGCCACAGAGGCATACCTCAATGCTAACAACAAGGCACTTTTTAAGCCATTGGCGGAAAAGGAAAGCTAATCCCAAAACCATTAGACCGGCATATGCAAGGAGAAGGGCCACATGGCCAGAATTGACAAATATTTTCGAGAAATGAAAGATCGCGGGGCTAGCGATCTACACATGATAATCGGTTTTCCGCCCATGCTGAGGCTTCGAGGGGAATTAACGCCGACAAATCATCCGGTTTTAACAACTGAATCAAACAGGGATTTTCTCTTTGAGATATTGACCGAAGATCAACAATCCACTTTGGAAAGCCATCGTGACTTGGACATGGCTTATGAACTGGAGGGTGTTGCCAGGTTCCGCTGCAATTTTCTTTACCAACAAAGGGGTGTTGGGGGTGTATTTCGGATGATCCCGACAGACATATTAACCCTGGAGCAATTGCAAATGCCCCCGGTACTGAAAACTATCGCCATGTTGAGGCGCGGCCTGGTGCTGGTGACCGGCCCCACAGGAAGCGGAAAATCAACCACTCTGGCGGCAATGATCGATTACATTAATGAAATGCGCGATGCTCACATCATCACTATCGAAGACCCTCTGGAGTTTGTCCACCAGAATAAAAAGTGCCTCTTTACCCAGCGTGAAATTGGGACCCATGCCAAGAGCTTTTCAGATGCACTCAAGGTGGCGGGCCGCGAGGACCCCGATATTATTCTGGTAGGCGAGATGAGGGACACCCTCACCATATCGCTGGCTCTCACGTGCGCGGAGTTGGGCATTCTGGTCTTTGGCACCCTGCACACCAACAGTGCGGCCAAGACCATTGACCGGATCATAAACGCTTTTCCGGCTGATCAGCATCAACAGATCCGGTCCATGCTGTCGGAGTCTTTAAGCGCGATTGTGGCCCAGCAACTGTTGAAAACCAAGGACGGCAAGGGTAGATGCGCGGCCATTGAGATCCTTATAGGATCATCCGCCCTGGCCAGCACGATCCGGGAGGGTAAAATATCCCAGATCAGTTCTATTATTCAGACAGGCTCCACAAGCGGGATGCAGAGCATGGATCAGCATCTTCTTCAGCTCATTAAGGAAGGCAGGATAACTGCTCAGGCGGCCTATGAAAAGGCGATTGAAAAGAAAATTTTCGAGAGCATGATGGAGAAAGACCAAAAATAGGGGAGGAACATCACGTGCGAGTGGAAAAAATCAAACGCAAGGCTACCCTTTGCCAAAGCAACGGCATGAAACTGGACGTCAATTTCTTTTTAAGCCCATATGCAGAGGGACACTCGGGGAAAGAACTCGTTCTGGACATACTCAACTCAGATTCGACCTTTCTTCCTGCAGAGGATATAAGCACCGGCGAGATTTTCTTTCTTAATAAGGGCAGAGTCATGTTTCTGGAGCTTACCGAAAGGGATCTTGCGGAAGAGACCCTGCTGAGCCAGGAGAAAAGTGTGCAGGTGGAATTGACGAACAATGAAACCCTGAACATGAGCATTTTCATGGAAATGCCTGAAGAAAGATCCCGGGTCAGCGATTATCTCAATTTTTCCCCTGAGTTTATTTATCTTTGTGGAAAAGAAAAGGACATTATCCTGAACAAGGCTTTCGTATATTCCGTAAAAGATCTATCGTCTTCGATAAAAGTTGATTTATAATATAACATTATAATAAAATTATTTTATTGTATGATTGGCGTAGCAAGTTTTTAAGTCAAAAACACCATTGTTTGAAGTAAGCCCCTACATCTTACATTTGAATCGATTCATCTCGAACGTCAAACCGAATATCTGCTGGATTTTTCCTGCAAGCGCCGCCGCTCCTGCCCCTCATGCCATCAGAAGCACATGGTGGAATTCGGATCGTTGTTGATACTTTGTTTCAAATAGTAATCGTTGTTTTAACTTTCATGATAGATCATTTGTTAATAGGCATAGTCAGCAAACACTTCTTCTGAACTACAACAAATCCAAACTCAATAAAAAAGGGGTAAGATCTATTAAATTGCAGGGTATAATATAGGGAAAAATTATTTTCTGAAATATTAGAAGATTAAAAAATCTTTGTCAGTATTTGATTTTATTTGGTGGGCGATGTGAGATTCGAACTCACGGCACCTGGCTTCGGAGGCCAGTACTCTATCCAACTGAGCTAATCGCCCTTGTAAAAGCTTCGCATAATTTTCAGTGTTGATATCATCTTTGTTTTGAAAATGGAATTATTATTACTTCAATAATTAAACATTTAAAAATTGTGACGGGCAAGCTCTTGCAACTCAATTTTAATTTTCCACTATTACTGGATTCCCGCCTGCGCGGGAATGAAATTGAGCAACAAGTTCTCAGGCTTTGACGAAACCATTTTTATTTACTTTTCGGACAAACGATTGCTTTGTCTTTTTGAGGTATGGTCTTTCCCCAGATAGTAATTAATCCAAGATGAAGTTTGATAAAGATCCCAGTTGCATGGAGGAACAATATCTTTCTCCAATTGCGCTTCCTCACCGTGTTTTTTCAACCTGGCATAGGCTCTGACATAGATACACTGCTTCTTCCCCGGATAAACCTCGCACCATCCCTTGAAACTTCCGCCGCAGGCGCCATTGCGCTGATTCTTCGGACATTGCGACATCGGACAAAGGTAGGCCACATCGATGAGAGCGCAGTCTCCGCAATCCTTGCAGTCAAATAACACCACCTTGATTAAATGCTCCAGTCTGTGAAAAGTGTTCTCCATCTTTGATCCTTCCACCTTGCGGTAAATTCCTTTCATCAGGCCATAGAGTTTCTTTCCCGGTTCAAGCATGAGTTTATGGGAGAGCCTCGATAACCCATAGGAAAATTCGATCTTGGCATCGAGCGGACGAGATTTTGTTTGGGTCGGCTTCTCCAAGTTAAGACCAGTTTTCTGATCACGCTCAAAGTAATAAAAGCCATCCTGTATGGGATAATCAAAGTATCTGACCAAATCAGTCCATTGTGAAGCAAGAACCTCACCCTGACTGATAATCTTTTCCACCTGTTCGTATTTGATATTGTGCCCGCCGATATGAACGCCACTGTAACCTATTCCCTTCATGATGGCATACATCCGCGCGGCTCTTAGTATTCTGGCTTCTTCTCCTTTATCAGGATTGTTGCGCTCCTGCTCCAATTCGGTAAGTAGTTTATCGGTGACTACTGAACCGGGAAGTTCGTTGCGATTCATCATTTTTGCCGCGCCGTACGGAAGAATGTAAATATTTCCCACCAGCGGAATTTTAAAATCATTCTGTTTCATAAACAAAAGTACTTCGTGAAATTTTCGAGCGTCGTATCCCAACTGTGTAATAACGAATTGCGCGCCGGCGGCGATTTTCTTTTTGAGCTTGAAATACTGTGCCACCTGCTCCGCTTCGGTCGCCTTAAAGGGAGAAACGACTGCTCCGGGGAAAAAATCGCTCGGTTTTTGACGGACAATACCCTTGACGCCAGGGTATTCCAGCCCCTTGTTCATTTCAGATATCAGTTGAAGGGTATGGATCGGATCCAAATCAAAGACCGGGGCCGGTCTTCCCTGGTAACCGGATACAGGGTAATCGCCGCTCATAATCAGCAGATTTCTTAACCCTGCACGATCCAGCGCGTATAGCTGGCTTTCGATTTGGTTGCGGTTTTTGTCTTTGCAGGTAAAGTGGACGAGGGGCTCAATGCCCAGCTTCACAATTTCACCGCCCATGAAATCGGCGGACATGGCCGGTGTTCCACCCGGGTTATCCGTCAGGGTCAGGGCACATATCTTCCCGCTTTCAGCGGCCTGTTTAGCATAAGTCAGGGTCTTTTCCTGTGCTGTTTCTCTCGCGCCCCTTCCCGGCACCAGTTCCCAGGTAACTGGAAACATGGAGGGATTCAACAGAGCATCTTTAAAAAGATTTTCCCGCATAGATATCCTCAGCTATCCATCCTTAACTTCTGTGCAGAGAAAATGACATTATCAAAAGAGCTTGTCAATATCTTTTCTATCTAACAGTTGCAGTTCCTCAATAAATTTGCTATTTTTCATACATGATGTGTGAAGGAAAGAATATTTCAAAGGAAATTTCTTATTTCCTGATAATTATTATTGTAAGCTTGTTTTCCACCAATTGTTACGGCTCAATAGAAATATTAAATGTTCGTCATTGGACGGCGCCGGATCATACACGAATTGTTCTGGATGTGGATGGCGAACCGGATTATGTAGTCAAGGAAAGTAAAAATCTTCTAATTTTGAATTTTAAGGAAGCCTCCTTCCCTAAATCAATACCAGCCAAGATTATCATTAATAAACCCGGAATTAAAAAAATAGTTTTTCATCACATTGATGAAGATACTGTTAAAATAGAGTTTGTTCTGGATAAATACCAAAAAATTGAAGTTTTTAAATTAAAGAAGTTTCAGGATAAACCTGAGCGGGTTGTCGTGGATATTATTTTGGAACAAGAAGTCTTTAAAGAAGAAAAAACACCAGATAAGATCTCCAAACTAAAAAAGAAGAAAATCATAGTTGTTGATCCCGGACACGGCGGTGAAGATCCGGGAGCAGTGGGGAAAAAGAAAACTTATGAAAAGAATATTGTGCTCTCCATAAGCCGTGAAATTAAAAAAACAATCAATAGAATGCCCGGTTACCGAGCGGAATTAACGCGTGAAGGCGACTATTACGTCTCTTTCAGAAAACGCCTGCAAAAAGCCAAGAATTTGGGCGCCAGCCTGTTTATCAGTGTTCACGCGGATGCGGCAAGAATACGAAGCGCCAAGGGCAGTTCAGTATATTGCCTTTCCACCGAAGCCGCCAGCAATGAAGCCGCAAAACTGCTGGCCAGAAATGAAAACTTATCCGACATCTTAGGCGGCGTTCCCGACAGTGAGGGCAACAATGAATCCAATCAAATTATAATGAATATGTTCCAAACCGATACAATTAATTTGTCGAAAATTTACGCCGGTATTTTAATAAAGCACCTTGATATGGTCAATTATCTAAAATATAAAAGTGTTCAAGGAGCGCCTTTCCGCGTTTTGAAATTGCCTGATATTCCTGCTGTATTAATCGAAACTGCATATATATCCAATCCTCAGGAGGAAAGTTTACTGAAAAAAAACAATTTTCAAAAAACGCTGGCGGCATCTATAGCGTCCTCAATTGGAGAATATCTATCAGACAAAACCACCGTTCCTCAAAGCAATGAGGAGACAGGTACAATCTATTATAAAGTAAAACGCGGCGACACGCTTTTTTCAGTAGCGGGGCGTTTTAATACAAAAGTAGCCATGCTCTTGAAGCTGAACAACTTCAAGCTGGAGGATCAGCTTTTTGTTGGTCAAAAAATCATGGTACCGGCAAATATCACCGGAAATGAAGAAAATACGAACGTTTCGAAACCAAACCGTGAGAACAAGTCCAATGACAGGAAAAAGCCGTTAAAATTTTACACGGTTAAAAAAGGAGACACTCTCTTTCTCTTGGCAAAAAATAATTCCACAACCGTGGATGAGTTACTCAAAGTAAATAATATGAAAATCACAGATCCATTACTATATGGACAAAAGATTAAACTCCCTTGAAAATTTTGGAACTCTTGATGAACGATATAAAAAATTTCATCTTTTTTAAGACTATTTTTATTATTCTTTTTCTAACGGCAACGACTTCATTCAGCGATTCCGGATTTATTTTTAAACGGGATTTTTTTGTCGCTGACCCTAATTTGGAATTAGGTATTCCCAACAAGGAAGTTTTAAAAAAAGATGTATCTGCCACTTTTATAGATACAACTATTTCCGACGATTTCAGAAATATATCTTATTTTTATGACGATCAAAATAAAGATTCAACAACGGAATCAGAAAGAAAGTCCGCGTGGAATAACATTAAAATTGGTTTCTCTCCGGCATGTATGCTTATGACAAACAGAAAAGAACTTTATTCCAATAGCGATGATGAACAGGTATCAAAATTTATTGATGCGCTGACATCCTTGGTTTACGATGACTCTAAATTCAAATCATTGGAAACTATAGGCAAAATAATAGAACCGCAGATAAATTTCTCTTTTGAATTCTAAAAAGATTAAGGTTAAATCTCTGAATTCCTACGTATAATTCAAAATTTCTTATTATCTATATTTCTTGACATATAGAAACTTTTTCTATATTGTTTCATAAAAGAGGGAAAATCGTTTTGTTTTACAGATAGTTATTCGCATAAGATGTGGCTGATTATTTGTCACTATGGTAGCATTTATCCATAAATAGGGTTAAGCAAAAATGCGAAGAAACCTCAATAAAAATTCTATATCAGAAAGCCGAATAATACAGGAATGTTCCGGTTTCACTTTGATAGAATTAATGGTGGCAACGGTCATTCTGGCAATTATTGTGGCAATTGCATTTTCTTTCTATGGCAAATACATCAACAAAGCAAGAATTACCGTGGCCGTCAGCGTACTCTCCGACACTAGAAAGAACCTTTATATCTACAATATGGAAAACGGGGGATACCCCGCCAGCATCAATTTTCCCGGCTGTACCGACGACAATGGACATACAGTTTTTCCTCCGGCGCTTTGCGAACAGTTAAAAAACGAACTCTTTTCCGCCCCCATTTACACCCCCATTGATAAAAGTTACACTTTGACTGCTCGAGCGAAAGATAGCACCCATACCCTCTTGACGTTAACGGAAAGTAATATTACAATTGAAGGACAATGATCATGAATCTTCATAAGCGCAGAAACTATTATATAGAAAAGAAGTTTCAAACAAAGTACATGCTTCTGACCATGCTTCTTCTCCTAATCTACTCGTTTTTCTTTATTATTATTATTTTTGCCCCTTACATACTTACGCTTTATCTAGACTATCCTCTGGCCGAAAAAGCTGAAGCAGCGAAGGTGATTCTTCTTCTTCATGGCAAGGTCTGGCCATGGATTGGCGCACTTATCGTAATCTTCGGAGTTTTGAGCATATTTATTACTCACAAAATTGCGGGGCCATTATATCGCTTGAAAAAATCTCTTTCCGAAATCACGGAAGGAAATTTGAGTTTAAAGGTCAAGCTGAGAAAATGGGATGATCTCAAAGATCTTGCGGAACATGTTAACGTGCTGATCGAAGAGTTGCGAGTTTTTGTAACTACATTAAGAAACGATTACGACTTGTTCTCCGATTATATTCTGGAGCTTGAACGCGAAATAGAAGCAAAGATTTTAACTGAAGAATCGGGAAGAGCAATCATACTCAAAGTTCAGGAAAGTAGAAAGAACATTGAGGCCGCCCTCGAAAAGTTCAAAATCCAAAAGTGAAACGCAACTTGCCGAATATTATAAATATCCTAGTCAAGGATGTTAAGTAAGCTGTGTCATTAATCCCGCTCCGCTTTGCTCTTGAAGTTCTTGTCTCACTAAAAAGCCCCCTTCAATTTTCATTGAAGAGGGCTTCATGTTTTAAATCCGGCGGCACCTACTCTCCCACACAGTCGCCCATGCAGTACCATCGGCGCGAAAGAGCTTAACTTCCGTGTTCGGGATGGGAACGGGTGTGACCTCCTCGCGATAGCCACCGAAATTTATCT
>JAPLJP010000017.1 GCA_026388535.1 Deltaproteobacteria bacterium
GCGTGGAAGGATCATTCCGTTTTCTGGGGCGTCTGTGGCGTATTTGTGACGAATATCTGGAAGACATCAATGAAGTTCAGCATCTGCCCGCAGGTGTTGTTCTGGAAGGTGAATTAAAAGCTCTGCGGCGCAAAACTCATCAGACTATCCGCAAAGTAACAATAGATATAGAAGACCGCTTCCATTTCAACACGGCCATCAGCGCCGTTATGGAGTTGGTTAACGCCGTCTATCAAATCAAACGTCCTTCGAGTGATGATAAAATAGCGCTGGCCACTGTACGGGAAGCGCTGGAGACGGCTGTAATTCTTCTTGTGCCGATTGTGCCGCATATAACGGAAGAGCTCTGGCAGATGCTCGGCCATAAAACTTTGGCCGCCAATATTACCTGGCCGCAGTTTGATCCGGCGATTGCCAGTGAGGAAGAGATGACAATTGTTGTGCAAATCAACGGAAAACTGCGCAGCAGGATGACCGTCGCGGTGGACGAAGATCCGGAGAAAATAAAGGCAAACGCGCTAGCTGATGAAAGAATTGTTTCTCTTCTGTCAGGCGCGAAAGTATTAAAAGTTATTTACGTGCCCAAGAAACTAGTCAATATTGTTATCGCTCAATAAAGTGGCAGGATAAATGGTGTTATTATGAAAAAAATTAATCGTCCGGTGTTGATTAGAATCGCAATCGTCTGTTTTTCTTTTGCCTTTTTGTTCGGTTGCGGCTATACCTTCGCTCCGCAGGGCGAATATATCGACAAACATATTACTACGGTTTATGTCCAATCCTTTGAGAATAAGACGTCTCAGGCAGAGTTGGAAAATAATGTTCGGACGGCTTTCATTAACCAGTTTATTCAAAACAGCCGTTTAAAGATTGCGGGAAGCGCTGAAGCGGCGGATGCAATAGTTAAAGGAAAGATTCTTAATCTTAATTCATCACCCCTTTCTTATCGCGGCAATTCTCTGGTTGCAGAAGAGCGGGCAACAATTATTTTAGAATTGACTTTTCAGGAAAATGAAAGCGGTAAAATAATTTGGAGTTCAAAAAATATAACTGGCACAGTTGATTATACAGTAAGCGATGATATTAATTTACTTCCCGCGACCAGAAAAAATGCGTTTATTAAACTGGCCAATGACACGGCGGAAAAAGCTTTCAACCTGATGATGTCCGGGTTCTAACTTCATTAATGTCACACCGGCGTGCAGACTGACTCATAACAGTAAAGAATGTCATTCCGAATCCCGATTTATCGGGATGAGGAATCTTAAAACGCTGAATTTATTGAGATCAAGATTTCTCGCTCCGCTTCGAAATGACACAAAAACGAATTACGACACAGTCTCGTCGGCCGGTATCCAGATCTCGTTTTGGTGAAATTTGGAAAAACAATAATTAAAAAATACTGGATTCCGTATCGCGCTTCGCTTGTACGGAATGACAAAAGTGGTTTATGACACCTTTAGTCCGAAAATTTGGCCGTTTCCTTCTCTTGCCCGTCGACAACGAGAAGGAGGCAATGAGCGTTTTGTCTTCTGACGCATCCAATGTTAAAGAAATCAAGCAGCTTTCTTCGTTTCTGAAAAAAATATCCAGCAAATATTTACTGCTGATTGCCGACGAAATAAAAATTGACTGCGACGAATTATCATTGCGACGCCTGCTTAAGGTTGCCGAAAAAAAACGCGCCGGCATCGTTTATTCGGATTATTTTGTGAGACTCAAATTTCAAAAACGAAGTGAATTGAAATTTGTAAGTCGAACAATCCCGCACAGCGGAGGGTATAATACCCCGCAGCTTACTTCAGGGTTCATACCCGTGATTTCGCGCGAAGGAAATAATCTGATTAAGCATTCGCTGACAGATTATCAGTC
>JAPLJP010000112.1 GCA_026388535.1 Deltaproteobacteria bacterium
TGTCTGGCCGGAAACAGCTGCTCCATTTATTTTTCAGGATATGAATAATTTGCACGATCAGGTTATAAATTTATCATTGAAGACTAAAAGCTGGCTAATATTCGGCTCTATAAGTTCTTTACAAAAAAAATACAGTAATGATTATTTCAATAGCGCGTATTTATTGTCGCCTTCCGGTGAAATTAAAGGTAAATATGATAAAGTTAAACTAGTTCCTTATGGAGAATACGTGCCGTTAAGAAATGTTTTTCCTTTTGTTAAGAAACTTACTGCCGGGATCGGTGATTTTGGCATTGGAACAGGATATTATCCTTTATCCCTGAATGATAAGAAAATCGGCATTTTAATTTGTTACGAAGGGATATTGCCATTTGCCGCAAGAATGTATAAAGAAGGGTCGGCCGATTTATTAGTGAATATTACCAACGATGCCTGGTTTGGAACTACCTCGGCGCCTTTTCAGCACTTTTCTATGGCAATTTTTCGAGCCGTGGAAACACGGCTGTATTTGGTGAGATCTGCTAATACAGGTATCTCCGGAATTATTGATCCTGGCGGCAGGATAATCGCGAAAACAGATATTTTTCAGGAAGATGCCTTGAAAGGTTATGTGAAATTTATCAAGATACCGACTTTTTACGCTGAATACGGCGATATTTTAGTAATCTTTTGTTTTGTGTTAATTGTCTTTTATTTTCTGATTAGTTTTAAAAGGGAGGGTAAGAAATGCCGGCGGAAAACATAAATATACAAGAAACAGTAAGTGATCTAAAAAAAAGAATAAAGTATATAGGGGAGTGCCTTTGACGTTCCCGAAATCAGACTAAAAATAAAAGATTTAGAAGAATTATCTTTTAAAAAAGATTTTTGGAATGATCAGGATAAAGCGCGGGAAGTTCTGCAAAAAAAGACAAAGCTTTCAGAGCTGTTGGATAGGTGGGATAGGTTTAATAGTGAAATAAACGATATTGAAAATCTGGGAAGCATCGCGCTGCAGGAAAAGGATGAACAAGTCCTGCAAGACCTGGCTGCCGAATTAGAGCAATTGAATTCTGCCGTCGGTCAGGAAGAACTTAAGATGATGCTCAATGGCGAGCAGGATTCCATGAATGCCATTATTTCCATTCATGCCGGAGCAGGTGGAACAGAAGCGCAGGACTGGGCGGAAATGTTATTGCGTATGTACTTACGCTGGACTGAAAAAAAAGGATTTGTTACGAAAATAATTGATAGTCTTCCGGGAGACGAAGCCGGGATTAAAAGCGTATCCTTTACTGTAGAGGGCGAATATGCCTATGGTTACGCTAAAGCGGAAATCGGCATACACAGGTTGGTTCGCATTTCTCCGTTTGACGCCAGTGCGCGCCGTCACACATCATTTGCTTCGGTTTTTGTTTATCCGGAAGTAGATGACGAAATAAAAATTGAAATTAACGATGACGATTTGCGCATTGATACTTTTCGCGCCGGCGGCAAAGGCGGCCAACACGTCAACAAAACCGATTCAGCTGTAAGAATTACCCACTTGCCTACAGGTATAGTTGTGCAATGTCAAAACGAACGTTCTCAGCATCAAAATAAAGCAATGGCCATGAAGTTTTTGAAGTCGAGGCTTTATGAGAGGGAGCTTCAATTAAAAAATGAAAAGATCAATGAAGAAAATAAATTGAAAAAAGATATTGCCTGGGGAAGCCAGATACGTTCTTACATTCTACATCCGTATAAAATGGTTAAAGATCACCGAACGAATCTGGAGAATAACAACGCCAATAAAGTTCTGGATGGTGATCTCGATGAGTTCATTCAAGCCTATCTAATGAATACAACAAATCATTCTTCATTTCGCGGAGAGAATTAACACGTAGCTTTATTTTAACAAGCTGTTGATCAATTAGTTTTGGGAAAAATAAAAACTATGTTATATACGACGAACCATGGCTGTTTGCGGATATAGAAAAATATTTTTCTGAAGCGTGTTTTAATAAATTAAGGAGTTGTTTAAATGACGAGAATCAAAAGCGACTGTGTTGCTTACATTATTGTGTTTAGTTTAATTTTTGCTCTTCCTTTACTTAGTCACGCTCAAAATATAGCAGATCGAAAACCTTTGGTTCTTGCCAGCGCTGAAATAACTAAACAAACAGTTAAAAATGAAAATAATCCCGTAAAAGAAGAAAATGAAACTGATGCTCAAAAAGAAGAAAGTAGTTTTTTCAATTTTAAGTCCAATAGTAATCCGGCAAAACAAAACCAGACCAGCGAAGACAAGCAGGATATGATGGAAAAGGCATTGGATTTGCTGGAGGTCGCCGATAAGCTCTGGGAGAATGGAGATATAGAAAACACATTAGATACCTTAGACCAAGCTTATGCTTTGCTTCTTAATGCAAACGGAGATGTGGCTATTGCTCAAGAGAAAGATGATTTGCGTCTTTTAATTTCCAAGCGTATTTTAGCTGTATATTCCTCCAAAAAGACACTCCTTAAAGGTAAGAATAGCGAAATACCATTAATCATGAATACAGATGTGGAGAAAGAAATCAGCTCTTTTCAAGGCTTGGAGCGTGATAACTTTATTGCGGCTTATCAACGTTCCGGCATGTATCGTTCTGTTATAGTAAGAGCGCTTAAAAAAGCGGGAATTCCGGAAGAATTTTTCTGGCTTCCGCTGGTGGAAAGCTTCTTCAAAATTAACGCTTATTCCCGCGCCCGCGCGCTTGGTTTGTGGCAGTTCATTCCGTCAACCGGCTATAAATTCGGTCTTAATCGCGACGAATGGATTGATGAGCGTATGGATGTGGAAAAATCTACTCAGGCGGCAATCGCTTATTTAAAAGAATTGCACAACATGTTTGGCGACTGGCTTACAGTGCTTGCTGCTTATAATTGCGGCGAAGGAAGAGTGCTCAGGGTTATATCCAGGCAGAATATTAATTACCTCGACGGATTTTGGGACCTCTATAGACAATTACCTCATGAGACGGCTCGTTATGTTCCCCGGTTACTTGCCACATTGCATATAGTCAAAAACCCGCAAAAGTATGGATTTGATTTGAACACTATAGAAAAACCAATTAACTTTGAAACGGTCAAAGTTAATAAAATAATGAAACTTAAAGATATTGCGGAAAAAACCGGAACGTCTGAAGAAGAACTTAATTTACTTAATTCGGAATTGAGATTTAAGCTGACTCCTGATCATGAATATGAATTAAAACTGCCTAAAGAATCTTTGGAAAAATTCAATTTAGTTGCCAATGAAATTCCCCAAAGTGAGAAGCCGCGCTCTGTTTCTGTCCGGACAGTATTTATAAAACACCGGGTGAGAAAAGGTGAAACGATTGCATCCATTGCCAATAAATATGATGTTCCTAGTTCAGTTATCATCTCGTATAATAAATTGAGTTCCAAAAAGAAGTTGGTTCAAGGGAAAAGGTTGAAAATTCCTATAACAAGGGAAAAACATTTTGCGGCAAGCGGCAGTTCAAGGCAAAAAGATTACAAGATAAAAATTGCCTCTTCGGGGCGATATAAGGTCAGAAAAGGTGAAACGCTATCAATGATTGCTCGCCGTTTCTCTATTCCATCCTCTCAAATAAAAGAATTAAACAACTTAAAAACAGATAAAATCTGCGCAGGCCAAACATTGAAACTTCCGCAAAAGAGAGCCGATAGTGATTTAGAAGATAAAAATGATCAAGCTGATAAAAAATCAGTTAAAAATTCCAAAATAAATAAAGAGGTATTATCGGCAACAGATATAGATAAATTAGGAGCGAACAAGTATATTGTTACAAAAAATGATAATTTACACAGCATCGCGAAAAAAAATGGTATAAATCTAGCCAAACTAATGGAATTAAACAAGATATCCATTAATGAAAAAATAGTTCCAGGTCAGATATTAATTCTAAAATAGAAGATAATTATGGCCAATTTTTTATGACCTGAAAGTCGATAAATTTATTTACTTGACAATAAAATTATTATTTTGATATATGAATCCTAAATTCGCTTGGATCCGTAAGGACTGGGACGAAAGGAAAAATCAAACTGCATTACAAAGCCTTTCGTCTTGCGACGAAAGGCTTTTTTATTACAAGAATGAAAGTCATTAAATCAGTTGAAAAAATGCAATCTTTCTCCGAAAGCCTCCGGCTGCAAGGGGAGCGTATAGCATTTGTTCCCACAATGGGATACTTTCATGAAGGCCATCTCTGTCTTATGAAAGAAGCGAAAAAGATGGCTGATTGTGTTGTAGTCAGTATTTATGTGAATCCCTCACAATTCGGTCCCAAGGAAGATTTTTCTAAATATCCCCGCGATCTAGAGCGTGATTTAAAAATGGCTGAAAGCGTAGGAGTGGACGTAATTTTTTATCCGCCGGATAAGGAGATGTATCCAGCCGGTTATCAGACTTACGTTGACGTGGAAGAAGTAACTCAAAACTTATGCGGAATGTCGCGTCCAGGTCATTTCCGTGGTGTAACCACCGTTTGTAATAAGTTATTTAATATAGTTAAACCGCACATTGCCATTTTCGGCAAAAAAGACTTTCAACAATATATATCCATAAAACGCATGGTTGACGATCTCAACCTTGATCTACAGATAATAGGTTTCCCCACAGTGCGCGAGGCCGATGGACCGGCGATGAGTTCCCGTAACAAATACCTCAAGAAAAATGAAAGACCATCCGCCTTGACTTTATTCAGAGCTTTAAAATTAGCGCAAAAACTTTATTCAAATGGAGAAAAGAAGTCATCAGTAATCATAAAAGAAGTGGAAAAATTAATTAAAAAAGTGCCTTACACAGAAATAGATTACATTAAAATATGCAGTACGGAAACTCTTCGCGATGTTGATAAAGTTAAAAATCAGACAGTTATGGCGTTGGCTGTAAAAGTGGGCACAACAAGACTTATTGATAATCATGTTTTTGGCGACAAGCTGGAGATATAATATTTATCCTTAAGGAGAAATAAATTATTATGCAAAGATTCATGTTAAAATCAAAAATCCATCGAGCAACAGTAACAGATGCAGACCTGCATTATGAAGGCAGTATTTCCATTGATGAAAAGCTCATGGAAGAAGCGGCGATCGTTCCTTATGAAAAAGTTGCGATATACGATGTTGACAATGGTGAAAGATTTTCGACTTACGCCATTAAAGGCAAGCGCAATTCCGGAACAATTTGTCTCAATGGTGCCGCAGCCCGCAAAGTAGATAAGGGGGATTTAATTATCATTGCCAGTTATGTGATTGTCGAAGATAAAGAAACAAAGAAATGGACGCCTAAATGTGTATTTGTTGACAAGAAGAATAAAATAAAAAAATTAACTAAGTAGTTAAAAATATTTTAGATAGTAAAGTAATACATGGTTTATTATCAGGGAGAGACAATAGGGTATTTATCCGCCATTTTCATTTTTAAAATCAATCTTACAACAGAAATCACGGGTATAAACCCAAAAGCAAGCTGCGGGGTGTTGTACATATCCCCACTTAGCTTCGCACGTGGGATAATTCGTCCAGCAAGCTTCAGTGTACTTTGTTTCTGAAGCTTGGGACTCATTAAATTGGAGTTTCACAATAAAAATGTTAGACTCGTACGGGCAGATGTGTTAGCTACACAGCTTGTATTCGGGCTTGTATAATATAAAATAAACAGAAGGAGATTCAAACATGCAAATTACTTCAGAAAGCGTAAAGGTAGGACATCCAGATATAGTTTCCGATTCTATTGCCGCTAACATTATTTCTGAAATATTAAATGAAGAGCATAAAATAGGCATGGATGTGCATTGCATGCCGCACTGTGGCATTGAAATATTTTTAGGTAAAGGTCTTTGTGTTATCGGCGGCGAAATTTCCACACGGGTTTATATTGATATTGAAAAAATTGCGCGACAGACGGTTTTAAATATTGGTTATAACGACTATGCTCTTGGTCTTAACGGCTATTCGATGGGCATACTCAATGCAATCATTCCGCAGTCGCCTGATATTAATATAGGGAGCAGAGCTGATTTAGGGAAACACAAGGAAATCGGAGCAGGAGATCAGGGAATTATTTATGGGTTTGCCTGTGATGAAACGCCGGAATTGCTGCCGTTGCCGTATGTTTTAGTAAACAGAATGATGAGAGCGTTCGAAAATTGCGGCGATTCTGTTTTCGCGCCGGATGGAAAAGGGCAGGTAACCGTTGATTATGACAGTAAATGGCGACCGCAGAGGGTGGCGACGGTGCTCATGTCCAACGCTATTGACTACAGGAATGTTTCCGCAAAAGAACGTTCTTCAGTTGAAAAAAAAGCACGGAAAATTGCCATGGATTGTCTGGGAGACTGGACCGACGACAAAACAAAGTTTCTTTTTAATCCTACGGGTGAATGGCAGGCGATTAATTCGTGCTCGGCTGCTGATTCCGGTGTCACTGGGCGCAAACTCGTTGTACAGCTTTACGGTGGTTATCCGGGAGCTCAACTGGGCGGAGGCGCAATAGTTAATAAAACACCGGAAAAGGTTGACTGTTCAGCGGCTTTCGGCTCCAGATATGTGGCTAAAAATATTGTTGCCGCGGGATTGGCGGTAAAATGTTCTGTGCAACTCGCCTACGCGATCGGAATTGCAAAGCCAATTTCTATTTACATAAACACATTTGGTACGGGAAAAGTATCTGATGAAAAAATTGCATCGGTTGTCAATAAAATATTTGATTTGACTCCTGAGGGTATGATTAAAAAATTTGACCTGCTAAATAGTAAACTGTTCCGAAAGTTACCCAAGACATTCTTTTTGGATATGAGTTATCCCTGGGAAAAAACGGATAAGGTTAATGAACTTAAAAAGGCGTTGCTGATTAAAAAATAAAAATTTATATTGCCGATAGAATTCAAGCCGCTTGTTTTGATTATATTGGTTTTAATAAATTGATAAATTAATCTGGAGGGGAAATGGCTTTTCTAGAAATAAGTCCGGCCTTAAAATATAAAGTGGCGGATATTTCGCTGGCTTCGTGGGGGCGAAAAGAAATTCAATTGGCGGAAAACGAAATGCCCGGTCTTATGGCTTTACGCAAAAAATACGAACAAAAGAAGCCACTTGCAGGGTTAAAGATTATGGGCAGTCTGCACATGACTATCCAGACGGCAATGCTTATCGAAACACTCAAGGTATTAGGAGCTGATCTTCGTTGGGCGTCCTGCAATATTTTTTCCACACAGGATCATGCGGCGGCGGCGATAGCAAAAAAAGGTTCGGCGGCGGTTTTCGCATGGAAAGGCGAATCACTGGAAGAATACTGGTGGTGTACTGAGCAAGCCCTGATCTGGCCGGATGGTTCCGGGCCTGATTTAATCGTGGATGATGGCGGCGATGCAACGTTGTTTATTCATCAGGGGGTAAAGATCGAAAAGAATCCAGAACTGCTTAAGAAAAAAATTGACAATAAAGAATTTAAAATAATTATTTCCCGTCTGGAAAAATCAACAAAACGTGATTCAAAGAGATGGCAAAGAATAGCATCAAAAATTAAAGGAGTTTCTGAGGAGACAACGACGGGAGTTCACCGCCTTTATCAGATGCAGGCCGCAGGTGAACTTTTATTCCCGGCAATTAACGTCAATGATTCCGTTACAAAATCAAAATTTGATAATCTTTATGGATGTCGTGAGTCGCTCGCCGATGGAATCAAGAGAGCGACCGATATAATGATTTCAGGGAAAGTTGTTGTTATTTGTGGTTATGGAGATGTCGGTAAAGGTTGTGCCCAATCGATGAGAGGTTTTGGCGCGCGAGTGATCATTGCTGAAATTGATCCCATTTGCGCTCTGCAGGCGGCGATGGAAGGGTATGAAGTAAAAACCATGGAAGATGTGGCTCATTCAGGTGATATTTTTGTCACAGCGACTGGTTGTTGTGATGTTATTACGGGCCGACATATGGAGATGATGAAGGATGAAGCTATAGTCTGCAATATCGGCCATTTTGACAGCGAAATCGACATGCACTATTTGGAAACAAGTAAAATCTGTAAAAAAGAAAATATTAAGCCGCAGGTTGACAAGTGGAAACTCAAATCAGGTCGCTCAATAATAATATTAGCTGAAGGCCGTCTGGTTAATCTGGGTTGCGCTACCGGTCATCCCAGCTTTGTCATGAGCAACAGCTTTACAAATCAATGCCTGGCGCAAATTGAATTAGCCTCCAGAAAATATAAAGTCGGCGTATATACTTTACCCAAGAAATTGGATGAAGAAGTTGCCCGTCTGCATTTGGGAAGATTGGATGCGAAATTAACCAAACTTACAAAGAAGCAAGCGGATTATCTTGGCCTGCCTGTTGAAGGTCCTTTTAAGCCGGAATATTACCGATATTAGTACCAATTATAAAGTTTAAGTGCGCACTCTATAGAACAGCAGCGCGGCAATAGAGCTGAACAATATATTTGCCGCCCAAGCTGCAAGGACACCTGGCAATATTCCTGATCTGCCCAAGGTAATACAAAACGCGTGAACAATAAAGTATGAAAATCCGGCAATTATGCCTATGCCCAGGCTCTGCATAATGCCACCGCTCCTTTCAGAACGCAGTGAAAATGAAATACCGATAATAACCAGGATGATGGTCACAAAAGAAACTGCTATTTTTCCTTGTAAATCGACAAGATAACGCTGGACATCGTATCCTTCAGTTTGTATTTTTTTGACATATTTTTTCAATTCAAAATAACCCATTTTTTCAGCGTCTTTCTGAATGATTTTAAAATCATTTGGTTTCTCCGGAATATTGATCTCTTTTTCCTTGGACCATTCTAGAACGGGAGCATTATCATCGTCGAAACGCGTGGTAAGTAGATTGTAAAATAACCATTTATCGTTTTTCCATTCCGCGCTTTGGGCATCAATTCGCGTCATCAGCGTGAAATCGGGATTCAAATAATTAATTGTTACGCCGCGCAAAATATTTTTATCTACATCGAACATTTTGAAATTATAGATTGCGTTTTCTCCACGATACCAAAGTTCATTTTGTTTGAAGAAACCAAAAGTCTTTTGCTTTTGGATATCAATAATAATGATGTTTTCAGTCTTTTGTATCGACGCAGGAGTAATCAGTTCGTTAAAAAAGAATGAAAAAAAGGAAATAAAGACAGCAAAAATTAATGGAGGGATAGACATTCTGTACAGACTTATACCGTTTGCTTTCATTGCCGTAATTTCGCTATTTTTTGAAAGTGAACTGTATGTCAGCAGGGTTGCAATAAGGATAGACGGCGGCAGCATATAAGAAATAATCATCGGGAGTGAAAACATAAAGTACGAGGCCATTTGTGCTGTGGTTGCATGATTACCGAGAAACATTCTGATTTTTTCAAAAAAATCTACAATCAAAAATATAAGGATCAATGAAATAAAAGTAATGCCGACGAATTTCAGAAATTCTTTTATTATATATTTATCTAATATTTTCAATTCTAATTCCTTAATTATTCTGTGTTCTGTTCCATATATTCATTTTTACGATATGATAAAAGGGAATTTCTTTATAAGAAACATAAAATAACAAAATACCCAGCAGAGCGAATATAAAGTTTGGCGTCCATGCTCCTATTAGAGGGGAAACGCGTCCCGTTTCCACGAGAGCTTCGCCCCCGATGCGCACCAAATAATATGCAGTCGCTATAATAATACCAACAGTTAATCCACGTGATTTAACTGCTCGATGACTTCTCATTCCCAAAGGCAGAGCCAACAAGCCGAAAATTATGCAAGATAAGGGGATGGAAAATTTTTTATGTGCTTCTATTGCGTATTCACGTAAAGCGACTTCATTTACGCCAGGCTTTTTCATGCTTTCCAAAAGCTCTGTCATTGTCATTTCATCCTTAGTTTTGGAAGCTGTATTTGCCGGGCTGATTTCCGTCGATAGGTCAAGATTAATATCATAACTGTTAAAATCAATTTTTCGATAGTTCTTCAAATCAGAGCTGACAGAATGAATGGATCCGTTTTCCAATCTCAGTTTAACCGTCATTGAAGCAGGATCAGTAATAAGATAGGCTCTTTTTGCCAAGATCGTATTTTGCTCAGTTAAAATACGATTATCTGAAACCACTACGCCTTCAATGTAATTTCCGTTTGAAGGTACTTTTTCCGCATACAAAAGAATGCCTTTGAAATCGGCGTTAAAAACTTTCTCTTTAATACCAATCGAGGCATGTTGTTGAGCAATATCAAAGATCAGTCGCTTTGAAGCTGAATAGCTGTGGGGTACCATATAATAACCGATAACAATGGCAAAAATAAAAGAGACTAAAGAAGCTATGGCGACAGGATAATATATTTGTAATAAACTGACTCCCGAAGTTCTTAGAGCGGTTATTTCATTGTCGGCAGATAGTCTCCCCATGGTAATTAGAACAGAAACCAACAGAGCAATAGGAATAGTGAATAAGAAAAGAGAGGGTAAAAGAAAAATAATAAGTTTAATGACGGCAGAAAAGTCAACACCTTTGTTAACCATCAAATCCATAATTTGTAAAATTCTTCCCATGAGCAAGACGAAGGTTAAAATAAATAAGACGAGAACAAAAAGGAGAGCTATTTCTTTAAGTATATATCGGCTGATGATTTTATTCATAAGTCTGTCTTCTTTTTCTTAAAAATACCATTTATTGATGAATTTTCTCAAGCTAAACATAACAGTTTTAGATAAAGCCTTCCAGTATTATCCTTAACGATACTAATAAAGCTTTATTCATGTTTCATTGACAATCGTCGTCATTTTGCCTATATTGGTACCATAATATATTTATTATGAAAGGGATTATACTCATCCATGAAAGTTGATACAATGCGCCATATTGATTATTACATTGGCGTTCCTCTTTGTTTTCTGGGCTCGCTATGTCAAAAAGTTGTGGCGTTAATAATCAAGCGCGATAGAAAAACTCCTAAAAATGTTCTTTTTATCGAATTATCGGAAATGGGCAGTGCTATTCTAGTTGATCCGGCGATGAGAAAACTGCAAAAAGAAGCGGGCGCCAACCTTCACTTTGCTATTTTTAAGAAAAATAAACCAAGTTTGGACCTTTTGGGAACCGTTCCTCAGGAAAACATTTATACAATCCGTGAGGACAATTTGCTGTCTTTTGTGCTTGATTCTTTAAAATTCTTTTATTGGACGAGAAAAAGAAAAATTGACGCCGTCATTGATCTGGAGCTTTTTTCCCGGTTTACGGCTCTCCTTACCGGTTTCAGCGGTGCTTTTTATAAAGTCGGATTTCATGCGTACTTTAATGAAGGCCTTTATCGAGGCGATTTTTTATCGCACAAAGTCGCTTATAATCCTCATATTCATATCGCGAAAAATTTTATTGCACTGGTAAATGCCCTGTTGTCGCCGCAGGAGGAAATTCCCTATTCTAAGACAATGATTCCAGACGAAGAAATCAGCATAGCCAAGGTTAAAACTTCCGATGTTGAGAAGAATAAAATAATTGATATAGTTCAAAGCTGTTTTGAAAAATTTGATTCTAAAAAACATAAAATCATTTTAATCAATCCCAATGCCAGCGAACTTCTTATTCAGCGCCGTTGGCCTCAGGAAAATTACGCACAGTTAATCAAAATGATTCTGGAGAAATGCGCGCGGGCAATTATTTTAATTACGGGCGATCCGCGAGAAAGGGAAGAAGCGCAAAGGCTCAAAGAACAGGTGCAGGATGAAAGATGTGTCAATTTCGCGGGGAAGGTGACCTTTGCCGAGCTTCCTCTGCTCTATAGCATATCCGAGTTTATGGTAACAAATGATTCCGGTCCCCCGCATTTTGCCGCGGTAACGGATATGCCGACATTTGTAATATTTGGTCCGGAGACGCCCGCTCTTTACGGATCATTAGGTAAGACCACACCTATTTATGCGGGATTGGCTTGTTCTCCTTGCGTAAGCGCGTCGAATCACCGCAAGACAGCCTGTAAAGATAATGTGTGTTTAAAAGTTATAAAACCTGCACAGGTGTTTAAAATTATCCAGCCTGACTTAGAGAATATCAATGCCGAAAGCTAACAAACAGATATTCTTCCTGATTGGTTTCTTCACTTTAATCCGTCTTCTTGTTGCGCCGTTTTTCGGATTGGGTGTTGATGAAGCCCATTATGTATTATACGCGAAATATCTTGACTTAAGTTACGTTGACCATCCTCCGCTGGTAGGCTGGGTGCACGCGCCTATTTTATATATCTTCGGCACAAATGAATTTTTAGCGCGGCTGCCGGCGATTTTAATCTTTGCTGCCGTATCCTATTGCGCCTATTTATTCATATTAAGAATCACACAATCAGTGCGATTGTCGCTTATCTCAGTTCTCGCTTTAAATTGTTCATTTATGCTCAATGCTTTGGCTTTGATGCTTTTGCCCGATTCGCTTTTGCTGTTGTTTATTTTTCTGCTGGTATTTACCGCCGAAAAAATAGATCGTGAAAAAAAGCCAATAGATTTTATCTTTCTGGGGGTTTTGCTCGGCTTAATGGGGCTGGCCAAATATACTTCGATTTTACTTGTTCCGCCCCTTATCATATTTTTTCTGATGAAAAAAAGATACGATGTGCTTTTTTCCCCTTACATGTTTCTGGCAGCATTCATCGCTTTAATTCTCATCACTCCGGTAATCTGCTGGAACGTTACGCATGACTTTATAAGTTTCCGTTATCAGGGCGGGCATGTTTTCGGTACTTTAGCTTCAAGTTTCAAAAATTTTGCGGAATCACTGGCCGCTCAATTTGGCGCCTATAGTCCATTTTTATTTATAATCGCCTTTTATGGATTTTTTAAAGCGCTGCGTTCACAAAGTGTTTATCTGCGACTGGCCGTTTTATTCGGCGGAACTATTATGGCCTTTTTCCTGCTCACATCATTTTATGAGCGTACTCTTCCGCACTGGCCAAGTATTTTTTATTTGCTCTTTATTCCTGTGGGAACTTGTTTTCTCTTTCGGGCACAGGAGAAATGGAAGAAAAATTTTCTTTATTTTTCCGTCGGATTTAGCCTTGTTTTAACTTTGTTTATTTATGTGGAACTTGCCGGTAAATATTTTTCTTTCCCTGATTACCAATCGCCTTTTCGGGATATTTACGGTTATCCGTTAATTACCAAGGAAGCGAATGAAATCATTAAAAATGATATATCGGAAAAACCAAAAGCAATGGCCGTGACAAATTGGACGTTGGGCAGCAGAGTAGGGTATTACAGCTTACCCTATCAACGGGAAGTATATGTTATCGACAATCGAAAAGACCAGTTTGATCTATGGGAAAAGAAGTTACCCATCGGCTACGACCTCCTTTTTCTTGATAGTCATTTTGAAAATATGGAAATAGCAAAATATGCCAGTTGTAAAAATACAGAGATCGCCGGGGAAAGAGATTTGATCCTGAATGGTTCCAAAGTAGATTCATTTAAGTTTATATGGTGCCGAAATTATCAGGGAGTAATACAGTGAAAAAAAGATGGATCGCAACGTATGTCTTTGCCCTGTGTTTAACTCTGACAAGTATTTCTTATTTATTCGGTGATATTGCTGTAGCAAAATATTGTCTGGATCTGAATCCTTTTATAAAAAACTTGGCTGACGTAATCACGTCTTTCGGCATTGCTACGTGGTATATAGTTGGCAGTTTAGCTTTATATTTATTTTTTCGTTTCTTTTACAAAAACAGTCTTAATGCCGCACGCTCTCTCTTTGTTTTTCTTTCTCTCAGTTTTAGCGGAATCTTTATAACGATATTAAAATGGATTGCCGGAAGGCATCGTCCTATTGATTTTTTTGATCATGGCTATTTCGGATTTGATTATTTCGGCGTCGGTTATGAATTAACGTCCTTTCCATCTGGCCACGCCCAGACCGTTTTTGCGCTGGCCACTGCCTTGACCATACTTTTCCCGCGATGGGGAGTGCCGTTATTTGTTGTCGCGACGATTATCAGCATAACCAGAATAATTTTAACTTCGCATTATTTGAGCGACGTAATTGCCGGAGCAGGCGTCGGCATATTATGCACACTGGCTGTAAAATACTTTTTTGACCGAAAAGAAATAGAATTGATCAAGGTAAAAGAATAGTTTAGGTACGGTAAATGAAAAAAGATCTTGTCCTTAATTTTATAGTACCAGTTTGTATTGCTGTTTTATTATCAGTATTCATTGGCGCTATAAATGCTGATCTCGGAATGGAAGGGCTTTTCTATTCCCCTGGAAAGGGCTGGTTTATGGGGCAGGAAATGCCCTGGTATTTCCTATACCATTACGGAAACATACCGGCCATTGTCATGGGTGTATGTGGAGGACTGGTTTTTGTACTTAGCTTTTTCCGCAAGGAATTTGTGCCTCATAAAAAAGCGGGTTTATTCCTTCTTGTTTTTCTACTTTTGGGTCCCGGCCTTGTTGTTAATAATGTTTTCAAGGATAACTGGGGACGTCCTCGTCCCGCGGATATTGTTAATTTCGGGGGTGATAAAGATTTTCATCAGATATGGGAGAGAGGGGACGCCGGACATGGAAAATCCTTTCCTTCGGGGCACGCCGCCGTGGGCTTTTTTCTGTTTGCTCCATTTTTCCTGCTGAGAAAATCAAATAAGCCTACGGCATTGTTTTTTCTTGTTTTAGGAATCTTTTGGGGTTCATTCATGGGGACAGGCAGAATGATTCAGGGAGGTCATTTTTTGTCGGATGTCTTGTGGGCAGGGGTTATTACTTATCTTATGGGACAGTTCCTTTATTATGTGTTCCGATTTGATAAAATAAATTATTACTCCGGCAATTAAATATATACAAAGTGTCCTTCTCTATCCTCCGTTGGCGGAGGTGTCCCGATGAGGAATCGGGACGAAGGTGGAAAAGAGTGTCGATTTAACTTATGAATATTATAGCTGCCTCAAAAACATCCACCCCCTTAGTCCCCCGCCAGCGGGGGACACGCATGATGGGTACAACTATTAACATGTTTAATTGCCGGATTAATATCTCTAATATCTGCGGCTAAGAAAATCATTTATTTTTATTCAATGAAAGGGAACCCAGTTGCCTCTATAATCTTTACCCACTCCCAACTGCACGCTAAGCCAATCGATTTTTTCATTGCGGAAAATACAATCATGCGCGCCAACCTTTTCTACAGATTGAAAATATTTATTATAGCGTTTAAAAGCCTTTTCATCAGGATTGTGCATTACAATAATCGCGTTCTTTCCACGAAGATATTCAACATCATTTAAAAATATATAGCGCTGCGGTTGATCAAAATCAATGCCGATGAAGCGGTTTTGGGTATAAAAAACAGCTTCCGCCACCGTTGTTCCTTTATCCCCAAGAATAAAATAACCGTCTTGATACGGATTTTCTTCAACGTACTTATTGATATTTGCGCCCAACGCCCGCCAGCCATGAAACTGCTGAAAAGGGTCAAGTTTTGGAGAAATAGGAAGAAAGGGTACAAGAAAATGAATATGAACAATAATATTTATCAAAAGAGCCAAAACAATGCCGCTGGCTATAAAAAGCCTGTGGACTTTTTTGTTTATGAAGTATTCGTGGAATATATGAACCATCATCAGGCCTCCCGCAACATAAGCGGGTGCCGGCCAATTTGCTTCCGCCACCTTACCCAATGCTGTTGACAGGCCGAAAAACAATAGAATCGGCAATGAAAGAAGAACCAGGTAAAGATATTCTTTTCTGTTTTCGCGCAGTGATACTATCGTCCCCTTGAAAGCGTAAATAACAAAAGCTATAAATAGCAGAGGAGTAACAATACCGGCTTGTCCGCCGGCATATTCCAGTAATTTTAAAATAATCTGAACGACATCTCTGCGCTTGGGATCCAACCCCTGATGCAGCTGATAGAGAAATGAAACCCACTGATGCTGCCAGTTCCAGTAAAGCACAGGTGAAAAAACCAGAAAAGCAATTAGTAAAGCTATATATGGCTCTTTCTTTTTGAGCCAGAATCTATGTTCCGGTGAGATGAGAAAAAATAAGAAAAAGCAGGGCACGATTAAAATCATCGTATATTTGCTCAATAAACCTAAACCCAGAAACACACCCCAAAGATACCAGTACTTGGGAGACCCTTTTGTTATTATGAGGCTTCCCAGAAAAACAGCGGCTGTCCAGAAAAAGAGCATCGGTTGATCGGGTGTTTGTACAATACAGCCTGCCGAAAACAGAAGGGTTATATTGAATATGAATAGAAGCTCCCACGCGACATTTTTTCCCCAAAGCTTGTTTTGGGATTCATGCCCGTGATTTGCAGGAAACAACGTCCGCGAAGTATGGAACATTATGAAAAGAGCACCCATTGAAAGCAGAAGGCCGCCGAGGCGAACGAAAAATTCTGTATTGCCGCCTATGGCCGTGAAAATGGCCATCACGTAAGCGACCATCGGAGGATGATCGGCATAGCCGAAATCCAGATGTTTTCCCCAATACCAGTAATATGCCTCATCAGGAGCAAGTTCAATTTGGACGTTGATGAAAAGACGCACCAGAGTAAAAATTAGAAGAGTAAGAATTATGCCCCATATTTCGTGGGAAGGTTTTATCTTGCTGAACATTAATTAATTCCTAGTTGGTATATGGATTTCAAAATCGAACGAAAGTAGTATAATTAATTTATAAGATTTTGTTAAGAGATTTTCTTAAACAAATCTTCCAGTTTGTCTTTTATCCCTGAATCAGCCGTGCCGGAAGATTTTGCTGTTTGTTTGAATTTGAAAAAATCACAAAAGTTAGAACGTATTTTATCAAGCACTCTTTCTGCCTGTCCCTCGCGGCAGTCGTTATATGCGCCTAATTCATAAAAAGAGCAGTTAAGACAGCAATGCAAGTCAACGCCACAATTAGGGCATTGCGATTGCCGGCCGACAAAAAAATCATCCGCGATTTCTTTTTTACATTTATAGCAAATGTTCATAACAGTGAAGATACAAATTAAGTCTGATGTTTGTCAAGTCGCTTTCGTGTAAATATGAGGGAAGGATAGTAACTCTTGGGATAACAGTTGCGGCGTAAGGGGGGTTATATTAGTTGAAATATTAATTAGTGGTCTCTTTCCCTTTGATTGATTCGTCGATTAAAAGACCATACCAATTATTTTTTATTAGTTCCTGTATAGAGGATACTATTAGTTTGAACCCATATTCGTTTAGTCGATAGAATGTGTTAATATCGTCATCATATTCAGAGTCTATCATTTCATTGCTTGACGGATGATAAACTTGATACCCTCCATGAACGATTGCACTACGAAAATCATAGAGTTTTCTAAGATTTTTTTTCAATATGGTTTGATCTTTCTTGTCTAGCTTAAGTAAATAGGAAATACGTCTGTGTAGATTAGTGAAACCTTCACCAACCTTTGAACTATATATAGCTTCCAATGCATGAAAGATCCAAATAATTGAGGTTACGTCACTATCAAGAAGGCAGATATGAAATAAGGAAAAGAGTGCTCTTTCAATTGGTAATTCAGCCTTTTGCTTTAATCCTATATTGAGTGCATTATACCATTTTAAAACATCCGCAACTGATAAAGTAGATAGCGATGGTTTTTTCCCATCGAGTGTCGACATAAGTCCTAATTCGAAATAATATCCTGATAGATTTAAACGACTACTGTGGTCTTTTTTATTAGTATGTATTTCTATGTTATTGAAATCGCATGATCCGGGAACAGAAAAATTCATGATAGCAAATAAGTCATAGATATATCTTTCAGCAAAACCAGATATTATAGAAAATTCGTTATCAATAGGTTCGTTATCCGTATTGATAGAAATTGAACAGCATAAATCGGGGATATCTTTAAATACATGATTTTTGCTCCAAGTATCTATATCGCCATTTTTTTTAATAATATTTTCGAATTCAACATCTGTCTTTGCACTTTCTTTAAAATGTTGAAGTACTGGTTCTAAGTCAACACTGACAGTAACGTGCATGTTAGCATGGAAGTATTTCCTAATCTTAAATAAATCAACAGCATTTGACCATGCATTTAAGTCAAGAGAGTTTATATATTCGAATGAATCATGCCTAGAAGATCTCGTTACACTGCCAATTGAGAAAATAAATTTGTATTCTGTATACATTTCTTAGCCTTAATAATGTTAACATTTACAGGAAGAAAGAAATTTTGCGATTAAGTCTCCTTCATCCAGTCTTTTCCGCCCAGCATTCGTGCGACGATCATGCTGGCGACATTATCGCCGACAGCATTGAGCATTGTGGCCGGAGCGTCAACCAGCGTTCCTATCATGGTGATAATAGGGAAGGCCTCCAACGGAAAGCCATAGATGGAAATAATTAATAATTCGCCAATCGTTCCACCGCCGGGGATGCCGCTCACCACGACACCAACCAACAAGGCAATTCCGATGGCTGTGGCAATGGTTTCCACGCCGAAGAAATTCATTTGAAATATTCCAAACAGGAAAGCGATTTTCAAAATGGCGGCAAGACACGAGCCTTCCATGTGAATTGTCGCGCCAATGGGAATAACAACTTCGCTGATGTCTTTGGGCACGCCGGTTTTATCGGCCGCTTCCAGATTAGCGGGAATCGTTGCCATAGAGCTTCCAGTAGCCAGAGCGACAAGTGATGCAGGAATAATATTGCGCCAGAATCTGCTTACCCCTTTTCTTCTGGCGGCAACAAAAGCATAGATG
>JAPLJP010000134.1 GCA_026388535.1 Deltaproteobacteria bacterium
GGGTCGCCTATCAAACCTGTGCCACCGCCGACAAGAGCAATAGGCTTGTGTCCGTTTTTCTGCATATGTGCCAACGCCATTATCGGCACAAGAGAGCCGATATGCAGACTGGTTGCCGTGGGATCAAAGCCGATGTAGCAAGTAACAGACCCTTGGGTGAAAAGTTTTTTGATCAAAGCTTCATCGGTTACCTGTTCGATGAAACCTCTTTCTTTTAGAATTTCATAGGCTGTTTTCATCTGGTCATGCCTTTTATGAATCTTTCAGTTTAACGCTGATTCTTTCAATCGAATTCGCTTTCCCGCTGGATTCATCAACATTAACAATTACTCCCTGCATTCTGATATCGTCTTTAGCCAGGTCGAACTTGTTGGGCATCTGAGTTAAAAATCTCTCAATAATTGTTTCTTTTTTGATGCCGATCACAGAATCAAAAGGCCCTGTCATACCCGCGTCGCTGATAAACGCCGTTCCCTGCGGCAGAATTTCCTCGTCAGCCGTCTGTACATGAGTATGGGTGCCTAAAACAGCTGATACTTCTCCGTCAAGATACCAGCCCAACGCTTTTTTCTCAGAAGTGGCTTCCGCGTGAATGTCCACGATAATAATTTTCGTTTTCTTTCTCAACTCGGCAATTTTGTTTTTAGCCGTTACAAAAGGGCAATCAATCGGCTGCATAAAAATCCGGCCGGCTAAATTGAGAACGCCAACATATTCTCCTGTTTCAAGAGGTATCAGTACGGTTCCGGAACCCGGATTAGTAGCCGGATAATTCGCCGGCCTCAACAGCCTTTCAAAATCTCCTATAAACTCCAGAACTTCCCGTTTATTCCAGATATGATTGCCGGAAGTAAGGACGTCAATGCGGCAGCTAAAAAGTTCTTCCACAACTTTTCTGGTCACGCCGAATCCGGCAGCAACATTTTCACAATTGGCGATGACAAAGTCAATTTTTTTCTTGGAAATCAATGGGGGCAGAAGTTCCCTGACCGCCATCCGTCCCGGACCGCCAACTATGTCGCCAATAAACATTATTTTCATTTATCGCTTTTCCTCTCTACACTCCGGATGAAACTTATACCTTTTCGCCTTATTAAAGCCCCGCGGCACGCGGCGGGGAGCTTCATTTCGCGTAATCAGAAACACGGGTCTCCCTGATTACGGTAACTTTTATCTGCCCCGGATAGGTAAGCTCGGTTTCTATCTTCTTGATAATATCCTTGCATAGCATTGTGGCGTCATTCTCGGATATTTTTTCATTTTCCACAAGAATGCGGATTTCCCGACCTGCCTGAATGGCAAAACATTTATCAACTCCGTTGAAGGAATTGGCGATCTTTTCGAGACCCTCCAGACGCTTGACGTAGGTTTCCAGCATCTCGCGGCGCGCGCCCGGCCTTGCCGCCGACAGAGTGTCCGCCGCCTGCACTAAAACGCCGAGCAGGGTGTTATTGCGTCCGTCATCATGGTGAGTCGCGATCGCCTGAATAATGCGGGGATTTTCTCCGAAACGCTTGGCATAATCGGCTCCTATAGCCGCGTGCGTTCCTTCCACTTTATGATCTATCGCCTTGCCGATATCATGCAATAATCCGGCGCGTTTGGCCTCCTTGACATTCACTCTCAGTTCTGCAGCCATTATACCGGTAAGATAAGCGACATCCATTGAATGCTGTAAAACATTTTGCGAGTAACTGGTGCGGTATTTAAGAGAACCCAGCAAATTGATTATCTCGGGATGGATATCATGAACGCCGACATCAAAAGACGCTTTTTCTCCAGTTTCCCTGATTATCTGTTCGACTTCAGTTCTTACCTTTTTAACAATTTCTTCTATTCGGCCGGGATGAATTCGTCCATCCTGAATCAATCTCTCCAGAGATATTCTGGCCACTTCCCTTCTGACCGGATCGAAGCTGGATAATACAACCGCTTCCGGAGTATCATCAATAATCAAATCTATTCCTGTTGCCGCTTCAATCGCCCGGATGTTTCTGCCTTCACGGCCGATAATGCGCCCTTTCATTTCTTCGCTGGGCAGGTTTACCGCCGATACAGTTTTTTCCGCCACAACGTCGCCGGCGTATCTTTGAATCGCGTAAGCAACTATTTCCTGCGATTTTCTATCGGCGGTTAATTTGGCTTCGTCTTCAATCTTGCGGACAAGCGCCGCGGCATCCTGTTTGGCGTCCGCCTCCATGGCCTGAATCAATATTTTCTTCGCTTCCTCAGGAGAAATTCCCGCTATCTTCTCGAGCTTTTCCTGCTGTTCACGCAAAGCCGCGTCCAATTTGCGGCGCTTTTCTTCAACAGACGCTTCCTTTCCGGTTATTGATTTTTCCCGTCCTTCAATAGCTGATTCCTTCTGCGTCAGCACGTCAGTTCTCTTATCCAGATTTTCTTCTTTGGCGCGGATGCGTTTATCCCTGGCGTCAAAATCATTTCTTCTTTCTTTTGCTTCGCCGTCAAACTCGGCTTTCATCTTCAGAAGGTTTTCCTTGGCCTGAAGAATAGCCTCTTTTTTAATTGTTTCAGCTTCTTTTTTTGCTTCTTCGGCCATTCGCGCCATCAAGCTTTTCGATGACCTTATCTCCCTGGCGGCAAGAATCTGTTTTAAAATAAACCCAATGATAATACCTGAAACGACTGCCACAACAATAACCAGTACTAATAAACTGGCATAAAACATATAATGTTACCTCCTTGGTGCCCCTCTGGAAAATCCATTTTCCGACTTAATCACTATCGCCGTCATTACAATAGAATAAATCTCCAGCAGAGCTATATTAAAACTCCCGGCCAGCATCCAGTTGTCAGGACACTTCGCCGCGAAAATTTTTAATGAGACCCAAGTTTTAATGAGCCTTGATTTTCCGAAACGTAGTGCGACGGAAAATCTTAGAGCGAATTATCCCACGTGCGAAGCTAAGCGGGACTATTTTATAACTCAGTTTTCAATAAAACTCGGAAATTATCCCGCAAAGCGGGGTAAGTACCTCTGATTATTTTTTTCTATTTTTTAAGGGCGGAAAAGATCGGCTGATAAAGCGGACAAAAAACCCCCGCCTATGCCGTGTTAATCATCTTTTTGAACCTTTTTACAAAGTGGGCACCGGTATTGGTTGTTTCAGGCTTTCTGCTTCCCGACCAGCGTAGGGAAAAAGCGGACATGCACACCGCAATCAAGGAAAGGTCCCAAGTTCAAAAATGTTGGCTAAAAAAAAAATGTCAATCACGCGCATCGCAGGGGCGAATAAAAATCTGCTAATTTGCATCCTCAATCAGTTGAATTAGTTTTTCGGATCTGCTTTCAAGTTGATCGCAGAGATCCCTGTTAACTCCTTTTAATTTTAACAATTCCTCTGAAATGTTTAAAGCTGCCAGGATGGCAACGTTTAGGTTTTTGAGACCGTTGCCGGAGCGCAAAACCTCTTCCACTTTTTCGTTAACAAGCTGGACAACGTTTGCCACTTGCTCATCTTCTGAATCGCTTAAAACAGAAAGCTCTTGCCCTAATATGTTTATTTTGTAACTATTTTTCAAAACACACGCCCTGGAAGCTTATTTAGCCAAATCTATGTCCGCGATTAAATTAAGCAGTGAATCTACCCTTGCGCGTACGCTATTCCTTTCCTCATCCAATACCTTTATTTTATCTTTTAACTCTTTTACTTCCGCCTCTTTATTCTTTAATGATTCCTCCAATATCTGAATTTGTTTTTTAAAAGAACCTTTTTCACTAACAATGCTTTGAATCTTATCCTCTAGTTTTTTAAACTTTTCTAATTCCACCGTAAATTTTTATCCTTCCTTTAAAATATAAAATGTTTTTATGAGCTTCTTTTGCTTTATTTTATGCCAATTTATAGGGTTAATGTCAAGGCATTATTTTAATTTATACCCTTCTCTAACGACCGGAAATATTCATTTAATTCATAAAGCATACCTTCATCATCTTTCAATTTCCCGGCCAGTTCTCTAAATCGGCTGGAGTTATCTAAACCCTTGGTATACCAGAGAATATGTTTACGAAAGCTTTTACCGGCTAACCGTAAACCTAAAAATTTAGCTTCCATATTCCAATGATTTTCAATCATTTCCCGCCTTTGATCTAAGCCGGGGAAATAATTTAAAGCCTGACCGCAAAGTGCCTGAGCAATTCCTTTAAATATCCATGGATTGCCTAAAGCTCCTCTTCCCACCATCACGGCGTCACAGGAAGTCTCTCTTAGCATTCTTACCGCATCTTGCGGCTGCCGTATATCGCCGTTGCCAATTACCGGAATTTTAACCGCTCTTTTAACTTCCGTGATTATTTTCCAGTCGGCCAGGCCGCTGTAACCCTGATCGGATGTGCGGGCGTGAATGGTAATCGCGTCGGCACCGCAATCCTCCGCTATGCGGGCGATTTCCACGGCATTGATTGAACCGCGACTCCAGCCGGAACGAATCTTCACCGTAACAGGAATTTTCACCGCTTTCTTCACCGAATCAATTATGCGGGCAACACGATCAGGATCCTTCATTAAAACGGCGCCGGCGCCGGCCTTAATCACTTTTTTCACCGGACAACCCATATTGATATCAATCAGATCCACGCCGCTTTGGGTCACGATACAGGCAGCCTGAGCCATTATTTCCGGATCAGCCCCAAAAATCTGCGCGCCCAGAGGGCGGTCATCAGCGCAGGTTTTTAAATAGTCGTAAGTTTTTGCTGTTTTTCTGACAAGGCCGTTGGCGCTGATCATTTCCGTGTAAGCCAGCGAACAGCCCATAGAGCGCGCTATTAATCTAAACGGTAAATTGGAAATTCCCGCCAGCGGCGAAAGAAAGGCTCCATTTTTTCTGGCTGTTTTAAGAATATCAATTACATTGTTCAAACGCTAATTCCCTTATCGTTATAAAATATTTTGAATTCTATATCCTCCGCTGGCGGAGGTGTCACGCAGTGACGGAGGTGGATATCCAAATATCCAACCATCTATTTCCCCCTCTTCCACACCCTTAATCCCCCGCCAGCGGGGGACATGCAAAGCACATAAGGTGATATAAATTGCCCGTATTTAAACCTTTAATTGTCGGAACATTAATATCAGGATAAAAACAAATCAAACAGAAGATTTTCTGCTGTTTTGAAGATATTTTTCCGCGCGGGCGAGTTCTTCCAAAGTGTTGATTCCCATAACTTCAACATAATCGGAAGCTATAAATGATTTGACCGTCACACCTTCGCGGCAGGCTATCTCGATAATGTCTGTTAAATAATATTCGTGCTGCTGATTATCATCGGTAACTTTTCCTAAAGCATGAAAAAGAAATTTCGTGTCCACGCAGTAAATACCGGTGTTTATTTCTCCGATTTTTTTCTCGTCTTCGGTGGCATCCTTATGCTCCACTATTTTCAAAACATTGCCCTTGTCATCCTTGACGATGCGGCCGTAGGCATGAGGAGGTGGCGGAATGGTTGTCAGCACGGAAACCGCAGCTTTGGCAGTCAGATGATTATCAATCAGAGATTTAATTGTCGCGGCTTTAAGCAGAGGAACATCCCCGCAAAGAATTACGGTAAGCCCATTGTAATCGGCAAGCACTTCTTTGGCCTGCAAAACGGCGTGCCCCGTTCCCAACTGCGGTTTCTGCTCGACAAAAATGCAGCTGCTGTTGGCAAATTTTTCTCTTATTATATCCGCCTGATGGCCGATAACCGCCACTATCTTTTCCGCACCGGCTTCTTTTGCCGCAACCAGAGAATAATGCAGAAGAGGCTTGCTCTTTAAGACATGCAGAACCTTAGCCTTATCCGATTTCATGCGGGTGCCCTTCCCCGCCGCCAGAATCAAGGCACAAAATTTCTTTTCTTTCACTTTATCAATCCTTATCTGAAAATTTGTTTAATTGTAACATCGAGTGTCATTCCCGCGAAGGCGGGAATCCAGTTTCTTATACTAAATATAACCGTCACTTTTCCCCTTTTTTCTCGTAAATCTTTTCATGTCTCTTATCCCTTTAAGCATTCATAATGATTTATCAATTGATTAACTATGTTATTATCCGTCCCATTTCTGCTAAATTTTTTATTCATATCATTTAAAATACCTAATACAGTGCCATTTGAAATATACCTAACCAATCCAGCACCCCAAAATATTTTATCTTCTGCATTTGGATTTTTATAATAATCCCAGAATTTAAGATTTGTTTTATCAAGATCTATTGCCATAGATTTTCCCTTATCTCCAAAGATCTTAGTTTCAGCACCATCATCATCTATAATTCGATTAATATATAAAACACCAACAATTATTCTATCATTTTCATCGGTAAATGGACGTCTTGTTGTAAGTATAGCCAAGCGTTTTGTTTTTACAGAATGCAATTTCCTATATTTTATAACAGGACCTGATGTATCCCAACCAGCACCGAAATACATTTCTTTCAATGCTATACTTTCATAACAGGGATTTTTTTCTAATGTAACTTCATCGCTATAGTTTCTACATGCACCCGACTGATGATTACACCATGATCTTCCTTCAATAAGATTCGAATTATATGCTTCTTCGCTGCATGGTGCTCGATAGTTCTTATCATTCCAGTTACATTTAAATGCAATATTACCATCTTGCTTCTTTCCGGCTTCCCTTTTTGAATAAATATTTTCAACCTGCACATCCAAAATATCGATTTCTTGTTTTAATCGGAACACAGATCTTTTTTGAGTTTCATTTGCAACGATACCATTAAGCTTTAATAATAATTTTCTTAATTCTTCTGTTCTGATCGATGATTCATTAATAGATTTTTGTTTTATCCATGGTTGGGTTTCTATTATCAAACTTTCAATATTCTCTCTTAGTTCCTTAAACATAGTGATGTCTTTATTTATTTGCATATAAAGTCCCTTATACGAATGATGCTTCACTTTTTGGGGGCTGTTCAAAAATGCCCATATGCAAGGCGCGCAAGAACCGTATCGCGAGGCGTATTATACATACGTTGAACGGTGCGGTTTGCAGCGCAACGACGTAGGTGGGCGTTTTTGGACAGATCCACTACTGCGCCGGCGAAATCACCATAACTTCCTTTATAGATTTCTGATCGGCGTTATCAATTAAGTATACCTTCCCCTAAATTCCCAACTTTCGCATTTGCCAAACGCCCTGCACAAGACAACACACCTCGCCTGCTTGATCCTTAAGCTCCAGGTTCATTTCCCAGTCGGCCTTTCCCTTTGCATCGGCTTCCTGCTGAATGGCATTGATTTCTTCCGTGCTCAGGGTTGTTTCCACAGTAACAAGTGTTGTTGCCGGGCGACGGAATTGGATGTTGATGGCTTTAACGATGGGATAGAACCTAGTATAATCGAAAGAGGCTATAAATATGGCCCCGCCGATAAACTCTCCAACCGTAAAGAGAGACCCCGCATACATTGTTCCGATATGGTTGATGTTGGGTTCAAGGGGTAAAAGGACCTTGACATGACGATCCCACATTTCTATGATGCGAATACCCATGGCAGCAATAATCTTGACAATGCTTTCCAGTATTTTGACGTATTCTTCATATTTTTTCTCAATCATCTTCTTTCGCCTCTTCAACTATCTCTATTAAGCAATAATTTTTTCTTTTTTAATATTAATCATTTCTTGACTGCGCCGGAGATATCACCATCACTTCTTTTATGGATTTCTGATCGGCGTTTTCAATTATAAACGTAATACCTTTATAGTCCAGTCTTTCTCTTCTTTGGGGAATTTTTCCTAATCTATGCATCAGAAATCCCCCTAGAGTTTCATAATTGCCCTCAGAAAATTTCGTCGCCAGCAGTTGACTTAAGGTATCCATATCCGCTCGGCCGTTGATCAGATATCTGCCGGGAGCTATTTTTTTGTATAACTTTTCACCAGCCGTGTATTCATCATCAATACTGCCGACAATTTCTTCACCGATATCCTCCATCGTGACGATACCTAAAGCGCTTCCATATTCATCAACAACAACAGCCATATGCTCATGTCTTTTTTGCATTTCTACTAAAAGATCGCTTACTTTTTTCGTCTCGGGAACGTAAAACACTTCCGTCCGCAGACAGCAGGCTATGGTTTCCGCGTCAGGCTGATTCGAGGGAATATCTTTATTTTTCAGTAAAGTCTCCAGTAAATCAAAGTAATTTAAAATACCCACTATGTTAAATATATTATCCTGATAAACCGGTACCCTCAGATATTTTTTACTGGCGACAACCCCGGCGGCTTCTTCCAGTTTCGTTGTAACCGGCAAGGCCGTCAATGCCGGAAGAGGAACCATAATTTTGTCCACGGTCAATTCGGAGAAATCAAACACGCGGCTGACCATTTTTCTTTCCGTTTTTAAAATATCGCCGCCTTGAGTTTTTTCTCCTAAAATAAATTTTAAACCTTCCTTGGTAATGTAAGAAGCCTGCCTTATTTTTTGACCCGCCGAAAAACGCACCGTTTCCTTGGATACCGCGGCAATGATATAAGCCAACGGATAGAAAATTATTGAAGACAAACGGATAAACAACGCCACTCTGACGGCCATTGTTTCGGCATAATGCCGAAAAATACCGCGGACAATAATCATGACCAGCAAAGTCGGCAGCATAACGAGGAGCGCAATTTTTTCACCGCGCGCCTGTCCAAAGGCTGCAATTAACAGTCCCGTGGCCAATGTGGAGCTGATAATAATAACCAGATTCGTTCCGATTAAGGTTGTCGATATAAACCATTCCGGACGTTCCATCAGTTTCAGCGCCTGCCTCGCGGATAATGAACCGCGACGGGCAAAAAATCTGATTTTATTGATGTCCGAAGAAATCAAAGCTATCTCTCCGCCGGAATAAAGGGCTTCCAGAATCAGACAAATAAAAATAATGGCAATAATTAAATGAGCACTCATACAACCGTTTCTCTCGTCACCTTAACTTTCAATATCCTGGCTCTGTCCACCTTTTCCACTTTAAACTTAAAGTCTTCAAAACTTGTTTCTTCATCTTTGGCCGGTAGTTTCCCGAACAGGTGCAACACAAAACCGCCGACGGTATCGAACTCTTCCAGCGGAAATTGTGTCTGCAATAAATTGTTTAATTGTTCCATCGGCATTTTACCGGAGACAATGATTATGTATTCATCGATTTTTTCGTAGTCTTCATCTGTCGGACTGTTCTCATCATACGTATCTTCAAACAGATGTCCTAAAATATCTCTCAGGGTAACCATGCCCGAAACACCGCCGTACTCATCCACTACAATGGCAATCTGCGTTCTGTTTTCCTGAAAATCATGCAGAAGACCATTGATGGTCTTTCCTTCAGGAACAAAATAAGGTTTTTTCAGCAGTTTTCCCAAGCCTTCAGGTTTTCCTTTCGGCCAAGTGGAATTGAGCAGCTCTTTGGCAAAAAGGATTCCGATAATATCATCGCGGTCGTCGGAATAAACAGGTATCCGTTCATGTTGCGCTTTCACTACTGAGGCCATGATTTCGTCCATAGGCATAGTTACAGAAAGACAAAACATATCCACACGGGGAATCATAATATCGGTTACCGGTTTATCACCCAATTCAAAGATTCTTCTGATCAGATCTCTCTGGGATTCATCCACCACGCCTTCACGGCTTCCGGTATCGATCAAAGTTTTGAATTCATCTTCCATCAAAGCGTCGGCATCCTGCGGTTCATGCTGACCATGAAGCTTTAAAATTAAACCGGAAATCTTTTCCAGAGCGGCGACAAAAGGATATTCCACGCGGGAAATAAACGTCAGCACGGGAGAAACCATGGCGGAAATCTGCATGGGATAAGTTATGCCGAAGGTCTTGGGAATGGCTTCTCCGGCAATTAAAAGCACTACTGAGGTAAAAATGATGGAGACCCACTCTCCATTGGCTCCCAATAAACCAATAAATAATGACGCCGCCAAAACGGAAATGGCGATATTGACCATTTCATTGCTCGCAACGATTGTGATTAAAAGCCGCTGGGGATTTTCCAGCAATTTGTCGACCATGCTCAAAGAACGATAACGGTCTGATTTCATCTTGTGCAGATGCAAATCGGTAAGAGAAAACAGAGATGTTTCCGATGAGGAGAAAAAACCAGAAAACAAAAAAAGTATAAATATTATTACTATATTTACTGTTAAATCCAATTATTTAACAACCTCATCTGTTTTTTGTGGAATATAATTTACCAGATTAAGGCAAAAAAAGATACACCCTTTCCTCAATCTTCATAACATCTGGTCAGCTGAAACCCGATCCTTCTATTTGACTTAAAATATTTTTTCCGTTATTTAGACATTCTAATCACATCAGTTGAAAACAGGAGCTTTAAGAATGCCTAATATATTACTGGTTGGAAACGGTGCCCGTGAACACGCGCTGGCCGAAGCGATTGCGCGTTCTGAACAAAAAACCCGGCTTTTCTCTTTTATGAAAACAAACAATCCGGGCATAGCTTCTCTTTCGGAAAAAATCAGACTGGGTGCTTATTCCGATCTTAGCGCGATTACAGAATTTGCAGCGGAAAATAAAATCGAATTTGCCGTCATCGGACCGGAAGACCCGCTCAACAACGGTGTAACGGACGCTCTGTCTAAAATAAATATTCCGTCAGTCGGACCGACAAAAAGTCTGGCCAGACTGGAAACTTCCAAATCATTCACCAGAAACCTTGTCAGCAAGTATAATATTCCGGGAAATCCGCAGTTCAAAGTATTTAAAGCGATTGACGGCGTGGAAGATTTTTTTAATAAACTGGAGGGAATTGTTTTAAAACCGGATGGTTTGACCGGCGGTAAGGGTGTGTTAGTACAGGGAGATCATTTCGCGACAAAAGAAGAAGCTCTCAAATTATGCGAACAAATACTGGCGGATGGTTCTTCGCTGATTGTCGAGGAAAAATTCGATGGTGAGGAATTCTCACTGCAATGCTTGTGCGACGGTAAAACAGTTGTTGGCACTCCGCTTGTTCAGGATCACAAAAGAAGATTTTATGGTGATAAAGGACCAAATACCGGTGGTATGGGCTCGTATTCGCTGGCCGATCATACAATGCCCTTTTTGAAGCCGCAGGATTTACAGGAGGGTTTGGAGATAACACGTCAGGTGGCGGCTGCGCTTCTGACGGAAACCGGTAGTCCTTACAAAGGCGTAATGTATGGTGGATTTATCGCCACTAAAGACGGCGTAAAACTTTTGGAATACAACGCGCGATTCGGCGATCCCGAGGCCATGAATATACTGCCGCTTTTAAAAACGGATTTTGTGGAGGTTTGCCGCCACATCATTGCCGGAACACTTGATAAATTAAAGATAGACTTCGAGAGCAAAGCGACGGTCTGCAAATACGTCGTTCCGAAAGGCTACGGTCTGCCGGCCGATCATCCAGACGCCGCATCTTCGAAAGCAAAAATTGAAGTTGGCGATGTGGGCAAGGCACGGCTTTATTATTCATCCGTGGATAAAAGAGAAGACGGCTTATACTTGAGTTCTTCACGCGCCATCGGCATTGTCGGAATCGCCGACACATTGGCCGAAGCGAGAAAAATTGCAGAAGAAGGCGTGAATGCTGTCAAAGGACCTGTTGCCTATCGTGAAGATATCGGCACTGACGCGCTCATCCAGAAACGTATCGATCACATGAAGAAAATAAGAGAAAAATAAAGCATCAGTACCGTGTGACGTGATGCTCCGCCAGGCCGAAGAAATTAGTAATCGGATATATCCTGTTATTTTCATCTTTGAATCTGCCGTTGTACATGCCGAAAGGTTGACGAAAATCGGAAACTATAAATCCGGCATTTATTTTTTCAGCTCGCTGGCCGGAGGGCGTGAATAGCAAGTCCAGATATCCGTCTGTCGTTCTGACCTCCCAAGGGCGCAAAATGTTGTTTTCTTCAAATTTAAAACGAGCCGCTTTAAGGCAATAGATTTTCCCGTCAACCCACATGCAGTTTTCATTAAAATCTTCATCATCGGTTATCATGTTCTGACAAAGATTGAAGGCTAGAAGCTCTCCATATTCGTTATAGCCTGCCGCTGTCGCCCATTTCCAGAAACTGGAATAAGGATAATATGTTTTCTGTTCATCCATCAAGGCGACGTCCTGCTTACGGTTAATTATAATTTTCTTCGTGCCCAGCATAAGCTCACCTTCCGCCGGTGCGGCCACTTTGTGAGTGTAAAAGGGTCTGAACGAAGTCACGGGAGAAACCTGAACAAGCGGTTCAATAGAAGTAAGATCTTCTAATATTTTAATTTCCCCTTTGACAGCGGGCAGATTTCTTTTGCCGTCAATATCAATAATGATTCTGTGAAATCCGTCATTGAGCCGGTTTTCAAAATATAACCGGTAACCTTTCTTCTTGAATTCACAGCTATCGTCATAGACCTGTCCGGCAACACGAGAAGCGCCGCCCAGCGATTGCATGCTGTGTTCAAAACGTTTGTTTGCTATTCTGTCGTAGGCATAAAAAAAAGAGACACCCATAAATTTGGCGTCAAAGATAACCATGCCTAAATAATGGGTGGGAGTGATAATGCCGTAATGCTGCCATTCCTTGAGGCGGAACTTTTTCCAGAAAGCGGGAACTTTGCGCGATGAGAGATACAAAGGGGCGTCAAGAATATTCGCGTTACGAAAAGGCGCTCGGAACGTACCGAAGTTAATCGTTCCATCCTTCTCTACCATTTTATCAGGAGTTGCTGATACTTTTCTCATACTAACTTATCCTTAAATTGTTGATTTTCTCAGAAACGACATGTGCTTCGTACAATCCCTCCTAACCTCCCTTTATCAAAGAGAGGTACTCCCCTCTTTTTTAAAGATGGGTGGGGAGCAGTCCCTACAATATCCACTTCGCACTAGCGAAGGATAAGGAAATGTCACACTCTATTTATCTCTATGCTTTAGGCACCTTCGGCAGTTTTGGAAAATTCGCGTCCAATGCGGCGTTCCATTTATCAATCATCGGCTTTACGCTTTCCATAAGTTCCGCAATATCTCCTTCGATTGTTACGGAAATGATTTTATCGCCCTGAGAAATTTGATTGACAATTTTCTGGTCGGCATCGCTTACCACTTCGCCGAATATCGTATGCTTGCCGTCCAGCCACGGCGTTGCCACATGGGTGATAAAAAACTGACTGCCGTTTGTTTGTGGTCCGGAGTTCGCCATCGAAAAAATGCCAGGCTTGCTGTGGCGCAATTCTTTGACAAATTCATCTTGAAATTTATACCCGGGTCCGCCGCGACCATCTCCCGCGGGACATCCGCCCTGAATCATGAAATCGGGAATAACCCGGTGAAATTTTAAGCCATTGTAATAGCCGCGCCGCGCCAGATTGACAAAATTCCCTACGGTAACCGGTGTCTGTTCGGCAAAAAGTTTTAAATTAATCGTTCCTTTATCTGTCTCAATAATCGCTTTTAAATCGTTTTTCATTTTAATCTCCTTCAAATTGTTACTAATCTCACTTTAATGGTGGAACAGTCTCAGGCCGCAAAATGCCATGGCAATGCCGTATTTGTTACATGTGTCAATGACCTGCTGGTCACGGATGGAACCGCCGGCTTCGACAATGGCGGTCACACCGCTGCGGTGCGCGCGCTCGATGTTGTCGCCGAAGGGGAAGAACGCGTCGCTGCCGAGGCAAACGCCCGTGACCTTGCTCAGCCATTTTTGCTTTTGAACTTTCGTTAAAGTTTTGGGCTGCTTGGTAAAAGTTTCGGCCCATACGTTATCGCCGATGACGTCTTCCGGCGTATCGCCCAGATAAACATCTATGGCGTTGTCGCGGTTGGGTTTGGCCACATCGTCGCGGAAAGGCAAATTCAGCACCTTGGGCATATGGCGCAGCTGCCAGTTGTCGGCCTTCTGTCCAGCCAGGCGAGTACAGTGGATGCGGCTCTGCTGGCCGGCACCCACGCCGATGACCTGGCCGTCCTGCACGTAGCAAACGCTGTTGGACTGCGTGTATTTCAGGGTGATGAGACTCACAACCAAATCGCGTTTCTGCGCGTCGGTCAGGGTCTTGTTCTCCGTTACTATATTTTCCAGCATGCTGTTGTCGATCTTGAGGCTGTTTCGGCCCTGCTCGAAGGTAATGCCGTAAACCTGCTTGTGTTCCAGAGAGACGGGCACATAGTTGGAATCGATTTTCACTACGTTGTAGTTGCCGCCCTTCTTGGATTTTAGAATTTCCAGAGCTTCCGGCTCGTAGCCCGGAGCAATGATGCCGTCGGTAACTTCATTCTTGATAATTTTCGCCGTGGGCACGTCGCACACATCGCTAAGTGAGATCCAGTCGCCAAAGCTGCTCATGCGATCGGCACCGCGGGCGCGTGCATAGGCACAGGCAAGCGGGGAAAGCTTCATGCCGGGGTCAATGTGATACATTTTGCGCAGAACTCTGTCCAAGGGGTAGCCCAGCGCCGCTCCGGCGGGAGAGACATGTTTAAAGGAGGCCGCGGCAACCATACCGGTATTCTCTTTGAGTTCTTTCACGAGCTGCCAGCTGTTGAATGCATCCAAAAAATTGATATAGCCGGGCTTGCCGTTCAATGCCTCAACAGGCAGATTGCTGCCGTCCGCCATAAAGATCCGGGCAGGCTTCTGATTGGGGTTGCAGCCGTACTTAAGCGCTAATTCGTTCATTGATTATCCCTCCACTGCTTTGTATTTTTTGATGATGACGTCTTTGTAAGTCTGAGCTTTAAGGTCGATGGCACGCACAAACAAACTCACTTTGTTGTCCTCGTTAAGTGCTTTCCACAGTTTGGCGGCGTATTTATCGGGGTCATCCTCGTCGATAGCGACATGTAAAGGCTCACCGGCAAAACTGGGAATCGGCGTGCCGTTGCATTTATAAGTGCTGATAAAGTGTCCAACGCCGGCCAGGGGCTGTGAATAATCGAAGGTAAAGCGCTGCACGCTGTTTTCATTGCCGTCGCAGCTCTTCAAAATACTGAGTTTGTATCCGCCAAGTTCCATATCCACCACACCGGAAATGCGGGGCGTCCAGTTGGGTTTGTCGTCCTCAAAAGTACGGGTATTCAGAGCGGCTTCAAAACCGAAGCCCGGATATTTGTTGTGGGACATAAAATCATAGATGATATTGGTCTGATCGCCGTTGGTCACAATTGTCGTTTTGTTCAGAGTCAGCACGGGATTGTAAATAATCAAGTGCGAATCCGTCATTTTAGAAGGGTCGGCCGCTTTGGTGCGGATACCGCCTTCAATGGGGTCAAACACGCGGTTGCGGCTGTTTGTACTACGTCCCATGATAAAGTAGGCAATCATGGCTTTTTTACCGCCGGGCGCTTTCCCGATGCAAATGCCGCGGCCTGGATATTCGTTTCCGGACAGATATTCATATAAGTTCTCTTTCATTTTTACTTTTCTCCTAGATTATGTATAAGGGGTTTTCTTTTCGCTGCGGAGTATATGAAGAGAAGTTTAGTATGTCAACTGGATTTGGGCAAAATGTATCGATTCTTTTTAAGGTGTCATTAATCCCGCTACGCTATGCTTTGGGGATAATTCGACTAACTCTTCAAACTTCATCCCGACTCATCGGGATTCGTTTTCCGAGAGTGTCAATCCCATTCAGCTCCGCTTCAGGGATAATTCCACTTACGCTTCGAACATCGCATAGCTCGTTCTCAGCGAGTGTCATTAATTTTCAGATTGCAAATACTGACCCAATGCGCTAGATACGGACAAATTCAGACAGCAATACTATTTACATACAAAGGAGCCTGCATGAAAGCAAAAAGCGCCAAGAAAAACGTGTTGGTAAGCGTGGTAATGGGCAGTGATTCGGATTTGCCCGTCATGACCGAAGCAACCAAGGTACTGGAAGATTTCGGCATTGGCTATGAGTTGATTTTGACTTCGGCGCATCGCACACCTTTGAGAACTACAAAGTTTGCAGTTTCAGCGGCCGAACGCGGCATTAAGATTATTATCGTCGGAGCGGGAGCGGCCGCTCACTTAGCCGGCGTTATCGCCGCGCAGACCACTCTGCCGGTTGTGGGCGTCCCGATTGACTCCACTTCCCTGCACGGTCTTGACGCTCTGCTCTCCACCGTGCAGATGCCCAGCGGCGTGCCCGTAGCGGCCATGGCTATCGGTAAATCAGGCGCCAAGAACGCTGCTTTATTTGCCGCACGCCTTCTTGCCCTCGAAGACAAAGGAATCAACGCTAAACTTTCCGCCCACAGGAATAAAATGTCCAGGGATGTGGAAAAGAAGCAGGAAAATCTCAAATGCCGGAAATCCTGAAAATCGGCGCGGATAATTCCGAAGAAAAAATTCTGACCAGAGTGGCGGAAATTCTGATTAATGGAGGCGTTATCGCCTATCCGACGGAAACTTTTTATGGATTGGGCGCGGACGCTACAAACGAAAAAGCTATTCAAAAGATTTTTACCGTCAAAGGTAGAAATTTTAAAAATCCTATTTCTCTGATTATTGCTCAAGCAGACGATATCTACCCCCTTGTTCAAGATGTGCCGGAAACAGCACAAAAGCTGATAGCCAAGTTTTGGCCGGGCGCGCTGACTATAATCTTTTCAGCAACAGATAAAATATCACCACTGCTTACGGCTAGTAGCGGCAAAATCGGTCTGCGCGTCTCCAGTCATCCTGTAGCGCAAGGAATAGTTCAAAAGCTGAAAAAACCGCTTACCGCGACAAGCGCCAATCTATCAGGCACGCCTGAATACACGATGGCTTCCGAAGTTGCTGAACAAATAGGCAATAAAATTGACTCTATTGTGGATTGGGGACAAACAAAGGGCGGCAAGGCCTCAACCATTATTGATGTTACCTGCGATCCGCCAGTTATTCTACGCGAAGGAGCGATCAGCAGAAAAACTATTGAAAAATACGTAAAGTTATCTGATTAATAAGACACTTTCCCTAATATAAGTTTAAACACTTTTAATTAAATAGCATCATACCTAACACTTACACCTACAAAGAAATACTTTTGAAGAATGTTGATATTGAGGATTACAGGAAGCAGCCATTTTTTAGTATTTTTACCATCTAGGGGTGAGGAGCATATACCCCTAGATGGTAATTTACTAAAATCTAAACAAATTAATCTAGAATACAGACATACTTTTCTTTACCAAGGAGAGATATAGATCTTCTAACAGCATTAATCTCATTCATATTATACTCCGAATTGAAATCAAACCGTGTAAATAAAGAATTGTAGAATTCTTTAAGAAAATCTTCTGGCTCTTGATTTAACACCAAGGTATATTTCTGTCTTCCAAATTGTAATGCCTTATCGTACGAATTCATGTAAATATCCACATTACCACGGTTTTTGCGACTTGTCCGATCTTTGACTATAAAGGTTCCCATATCACTTATGTTGATTTCAGTTCCTAATTTAAGCCCTTTACGTTCTAAGTCTGGTGAAACAGCGACTATCCCGGTTCTAACCATTTCTCCGGAAGCTGTCTTACCTTTATTATGATAACACTCCTTCAACGTGTACGCTGTCACTGATATTTTGATTTCTTCCGCCCATACACTGACAGATGAAATACACAGGATACAAATTCCTAAAAGCACAACTTTTGCTACTAATAGGTTTATTCTTGTCATAATTACCTCCTTGTGTTGAAAAGAGCTAATTCTCTCTTTTGCACAGATTGGGTTATGGCTACCTTTGCCTACCCGTAGCTCCTCTATGTAAACACCCTTATAAAGAGTGGTATAAGC
>JAPLJP010000037.1 GCA_026388535.1 Deltaproteobacteria bacterium
GGCAAATATCAGAATCATCGAAATAACGAAGCAGTAAATAGCGATAGATTCAATCATGGCCAGTCCGACAAAAAGCGTTCGAGTCAGAGAATTTCTTTCATCCGGTTGCTGAGCGATGGCGGCCAAAGCCTGCGCGATGGCCTGCCCCATGCCCAGAGCCGGACCAATAGAACCAATTCCCATTGCCAACCCCGCGGCGAAAATAGATGCCAACGCGACGATGCTTACACTATCCATAAAAACTCCTCCTTTATAAAAGTTTATCAAGTTGCAATGTTTTCTTATTTTACCTCAACATGAACTCGGTGTTCATCTTCCGCCAGAGCCGACGCGATATAAACCATAGAAAGAATCGCGAAGATATAAGCCTGAATTACGCCGATTAAGAGCCCCAGCGCCTGCATAATAACCGGAAACAAAAGCGGAGTGACGGCCAGCAGAATGCCGATAACTTTTTCATGACTCATAATGTTGCCGAAAAGTCGAACCGTCAGCGCGAGAGTCCGGGATAGTTCCCCCATCACGTGGAAAGGGAAAAATATGAAATTAGGCTGAAAATACTCTTTCAGATAATGGAAAAGGCCGTTGCGCGAAATGCCATAATAAGGAACAGCAATGAAGACGCACAACGCCAGAGAAGCCGTGGTGGTAATGGAAGATGTCGGCGCTACAAATCCCGGCACGATAACCAGCACGTTGCAAGTGCAGATGAATAAGAAAAGCGTTCCTATAAGGGGAATATATTTGTCCGCGCCTTTTTTCGTCATCTCGGATATTTCACCGCGGACGACAGAGATAATGACTTCCAGAAAATGCTGCCATCTGGACACATTCATTTCCGAAGAAAGGTTGCGTGTCGCGAGCCAGGAAATAAACAACAAAATGGCCATCACAAGCCATGTATATAGGATTGTCACGTTCAGTGTGATAAATCCCCAACTCCAGATGATTACCTGATCGGGACTGATTTGATTGAGAGATACAATTTCCATATAGAATCTCCGGACGGCAGCTTTTATTATCTGCCGCATTTATTCAGCGAACCGTTTCCGCAGCGTTCTGCGGTCCCAGACGATATGTTAAAATTTTCCTAATAATAATAAAACCCAGCATGGCCGAGGCCAGACGCTCCCAATGTCCTCCGCTCATCACTAAATAAAATCCAGACATCACAACCGCCATGCGTAAGATAAAACTGGTAAGCATCAGGTACGCGGGGCTTTTCGCGGATGATAACCGCTGCACCGTTTGCCAGAGCGCTATGAAATAAAAAGTCCCCAGCGCCAGACCTGCGACAAAAGCCGCAAACAAAGTAAATAACATTTTTACGTCAAGGCTGTTGTCCATCATCTTCATCTTCCTCAATAATTTTACTGCGAACTTTTCTCACCCAGTAGGCGGCGTTCATACAGCCGACAAGCACGCCCGCTATTAGAAACATCAGTGCCCACGAATAAGAGCTGGGCCACGTGCGGTCAATCCACAGACCAATGGCGATTCCGACCAGCGTGGGAATTGCCACCGCCCAGCCGACAATGCCGAACATGCCCAGACCAAACCAGACAGTCTCGTCTTTGTGCCGAAGCGCCTTCTGACGTAGAGCTTCTTTCTTGGCCACCTGCTCGGTGAAATGGTCTGCCATTTTTCTACGGCGCGTACCGGGTGTTCGTCTTATTTCAACCATGTTTTTACTCCTCTACTTTTTTCAGTCCGCTACTGTGCGTTAAAAAGCTCAGATGCAAGGCTTGCAAGCCCTTCGAAGTGAAGCCTATTTTTTACCCGTGACCTTCAGGTTATACGCCGCAACGAGAAAGGGCGCCGCACAACGCAGCAGATGGGCATTTTACAACGTAGTTACTTTAGTTCCACAAAACGCCTGATCATACTCGCTTCCAGCCTTGCCGACGCGGATCGAACCATTTTTTCCCGTTCATCCAGAACGTCATATTGCTGTACAACTACCTCTTTTAGTTTCCCCAAGTCGGGCGCCCGCACTGCATTGCGCGTGGATACCAGAACGTCCGATCCTTTTTTCACCAATGTGCCTACATCCATTGCCAGTAATTCCTGTCCTCCGCTGACCGGCTCATACGTGAAGATGCCGGGGGCAAGCGTGGCCACAAAATCAATATGATTAGGCATCAGGCAGAAAGATCCGTTTTCCGCCTCGGCAATAATTTTTTTTACTTCCTGCTTCAGCATTACTTCCGCCGGCAATAAAATTTTAAGCATCATGGGAAATCTTCGCCTCATCAATTGAGCCAATCATATAAAGCGCGCGTTCCGGATACTCGGCAAATTCATCGTTGAGTATCCGTTCGCAACCGATTAACGTGTCCTCACGCGAAACCATCTTGCCAGCCGTTCCCGTAAACTGCTCGGTAACAAAGAAAGGCTGTGTAAAGAATCTCTCCAGACGCCGGGCGCGAAACACCGTGCGCTGATCTTCACGGGAAAGTTCGGAAATTCCCAACATGGCGATAATGTCTTTGAGATCTTCATAAACCGCCAGCGTTTTGCGTATTTCCTGGGCAATTTTGTAATGACGTTCACCAGCGATGTTCGGCATCAGCATTTTGGAACTGGACTGGAGCAGATCAATGGCCGGATAAAGTCCTTCACTCGCCCGCTTGCGCGAGAGAGCTATCGTCGCCGAGAGATGGCCAAAAGTATGGACCGCCGAAGGATCGGTAAAATCATCCGCCGGAACATACACCGCCTGGATTGATGTGATCGCGCCGGTTTTGGTATTACATATCCGCTCTTCGAGCTCGGCCAGCTCTGTGGCCAGTGTCGGCTGATAGCCAAGACGCGAAGGCAGTTGTCCCAGAAGTCCGGAGACTTCCATACCAGCCTGAATGAAACGGAAAATGTTGTCTATCATTAAAAGCACATCTTGTTTGGCGTCATCGCGAAAATATTCCGCCATTGTCAGCGCCGAATGTCCAACGCGGAAACGCGCTCCCGGCGGCTCATTCATCTGACCGAAAACCATCACGGTGTTTCCCAGAACTCCGCTTTCTTCCATTTCGCGGTAAAGTTCCTCGCCTTCACGGCAACGCTCGCCAATACCACAAAAGATACTCATGCCCTCATGATGGCTGACGGTGTTATGGATCATTTCTGTAATGAGCACTGTCTTGCCGACGCCCGCTCCGCCGAAAAGCCCCGCCTTGCCACCTCTTTCCAGCGGAGCCAGAACATCAATAGCTTTGATGCCCGTTTCGAAAATCTCCGATACAGTGGATTGATCCCGCAGGGGAATCGGCTCCCGATGAATGGAACGCCATTCGCCCCCCTCGACCTGGGCTTTTTTATCAATTGTCTGTCCGAAAACATTAAAAACCCTTCCCAAAAGTTCCCTGCCAACGGGGACCTCAAAAGGCTTACCTGTGTCAATGACCTTTGAGCCTCTGGCCAGGCCCTGAGTAGGTGTCAGGGCGACACCCCTGACAGTATTATTATCAAGCTGAATAAAAACTTCGATGATTACCTGTCCCTGATCGCCAGCTTTGAGAACATTGCGAATCGAAGGCGCCTTGGGGAAGTGTACATCAACAACACTGCTGCGGACGGACAAAACTTTTCCCTCATTGATTTGTTCACGTTCCACGTTAATCTCCTCTTGTTATAGAATTTATGCTTTAAATTTATTAAAAAGCTCTTTCACTTTTTTGACGTCTGCCATCAGCCAGCCCACCACACCGCCGATTACAATAAACATAAAAGCGCGAATAATATCCTCTGTGAAGGGTATTCCTTTTAAGAAAATCGCGTGACTGGCTAAAAGCATAAGACCAAGAATTAAGGCAACCAAGATGCCTTTTCTGCCCCAGCAAATTGAGGCAAGAACAATGGGTATGTAAAACAGATGAGTAAAAATAACTCCTGTCTGAAGAATTGAATGGCAATAGTATGTTAAAATAGAAGCGATAAGTATAAAGGCAGTCATCAGCCCGTATTTAAATAAGCTCTTTTCGCCGCCTATACAGCCTTTCTTCATCAGTATTTCCACGGCGTGAAGCCTTTTCTCAACATCGCTGAAGGTCAACTCCTGATATTTTTCTATGACCTGGTAGGATACATAATCGAACATCAATATAGTTCTGTTCAAACTTTCCACAGCCTGCTGTTTTTCCAGAGCGGTAAAAAATGTTCCCTGAAATTCAGCGTAAAGCCAAAGGTTTCTTCTCAGAAGCATCAGCGCGTAAATCGCTTCCTGCAGGGGTATCTTTTCCCTGTAGAAATTCTCCGCGTATTTCCAGGAAAATGTTTTGGCCTCTTCATAAGGGTTTTCAGCCATGGACATTCGGCGAAACAGCTTGTAGAAACCGATTCCCTGCTCGACTACCATTTCTTGCGACAGAGAGTGATACGAAGGCGTTCTGTTATGCTTCATAACATCCTCGGCCCATTGTTTGGCAATACCCTCGGCCTTGCTTTCTATCAAGTCAATTAACTTGGCGGCATAAGCTTGCATTTTTTCATCCCTCTTTTCATAAAGCTGTTATGATAAAAACCTCACTTGAGTGAAGCCATTCCGTCAATCATTGTGTATTTTTTTTAGCCAGCAATTCCAGCTTCATTAATTTCCAGAATTTCCTGGCGACAACATAAATTATGTAGTCGAACATAAGAATTGTCCGGCTGAGACTTCCCACAGCCTGCTGGTGTTCCACCTCGGCGCCGAACATGGATTGAAACTCCGCGTACAACCACATATGTCTCCTCATCAGAATCAGGGCGTATAAAGCTTCATGCAGAGGAATTCCTTCTTTGTATCTTTCCTCCGCGTACTTTTCGAAAATTTCTTTTGCCTGTTCATATGGCGACTCATTAAAAAACATCATCAGAAAATTACTGTAAAAATCTTTGGCCTGGCGAATAATCTTTTCCTCAGATAATTCATGATAGCTGTATGTTTTCGCGTTAGTTTTTACATCCTTCGCCCATTGCCGGGCAATTGCATCTGCGTTTTTTTGAGTTAAATCCACAAGCTTTGCGGTAAAAGCTTTCATCGCTATCCCTTCCTTTTGAAATTTTAAAGAGCAACGGCCATGCCATAAAATATTTTTTATATTTTAGTTTTCGCTCTTACTTTTTACGCACAGGCAGCGATGCCCGGCGCATGCAGCGGAAATCCAGTGTTGTTCGATGGTTATAGGTAAGAACTCACAGGCACGGCACAGTTTAAAAATAAACTGTTTTATTTCTTTTATCGGCTATTCGGATTTTTTCTGACGGAGAAAAACGAAATAAAAGACGCCGGGAAAATATCAGGAATGTACTTACCTGCATTGAAAAATTACAGTTCTCTTTAAATACAAGAACTTATTAGTAGAGACATTTATGTCACCTGTTATGACTTAAATGTCGCGCAGGATTTTTTCCCATTGATGATTTTTTTTCATGGCGGCGATTTTGCGCTGAAGCTGCCTGACTGTTATTCCAAGAATTTGCGCAACCTTGCTGCGATCGCCATTGGCATTGGTCAAAACATAGACCAGCTGCGCTTCATCGTTTTCCTTCAATGTGCATAACTGGCGCGCCAAAGTCGATGGATTGGTTGACATCATTCCCAAGTGAAACGGCAAAATCATGTTGGAATCGGTTAGCAGAACGGCGTTATCGATAATTTGAGACAATTCTCTTACGTTGCCGGGATAATTTCTGCCGTTTAATAAATCCATCGCCTCCGGGCTGAAACCGATAACTTCTTTTTTATGATTATGACACGACTTGCGCAAAAAATGGAGCGCGAGCAAAGGAATATCACCAGATCTTTCTCTCAAAGGAGGCAGGTGGATATGTACCGATTTCAGCCGGTAGAGCAGATCCAGCCTGAAATTGCCTTCCTGGCAGGCCTTCTCAATATTACTGTTGGAAGCGGATATGACTCTTACGTCCACCCAGATCGGCTTTGATGCGCCGAGAGGATAGAAAGATTTTTCTTCCAATACGCGGAGCAGTTTTGTTTGCAGACCAACCGGCAGTTCCCCGATCTCGTCAAGGAAAAGAGTCCCGCCATCTGCCTGTTCAAAATAGCCCCGATGCGGCGCATCCGCGCCGGTAAACGCTCCTTTAGCGTGACCAAAAAACTGGCTTTCAAACATGGTGGCCGGAATAGCGCTAACATTAACTGCAATGAAGGGTCCCTGGGGCATCGGTCCCGCCTGATGAATACCCTTGGCAACCAGTTCCTTTCCCGTACCCGATTCTCCGGTAATCATTATTGGATTACCACCTCCAGCCATGACCTGTGCATAAGATAGTGTGGAGCACATCTGCGGACACTGGGTAATAATCTCCAAAAAGGCATTTGGAATTTTACTTTTGCCATATCCAGCTGTTGCCGATAAACCGATGAGCAATCCTCTGTGTTCATATGCTCTCTTAATGGCCAAAAAAAGCAGATCATTATCTACCGGTTTAACAAGATAATCGTAAGCGCCCAGACGAATCGCCTTAACCGTGGTGGGAATATCATCAATGGCCGTGAGAATGATGAACTCTGTATGCGGACGGTAGGGCTTTGCTGATTCCAGAACCTGCAGGCCGTCAACTTCAGGCATAAGCAAATCCAGAAGCACTATATCGAAATCAGTTTCTCTGATTCTGGCAATGGCATCCCTGCCGCCATTGCATATATCCACGTTCCTGATGCCCCGCCATTTTAAAAGACGTTTTATTGAATTAAGGGCGACTTCTTCATCGTCAACAATAAGGATTCTCATAATCTCTGCCTTCCCGTTTCACAAATTATATTTTGTAAATGAGTCATGCTGAAAGGTTTTTTGAGCAAATAATCAGGGTTACCCGCCGTCTTGCCTTCCTGCTTCAGGTTTAGGGAATCGGAAGAATAAAGAATCACCGGTAAAAGCGGAAAACGTTCCCTGATTTTTTTCGTGAGATCCCATCCGTTTATTGCCGGCAGATTTATTTCCGAAATAAAAATGTCTACCTCGGGATGGGTCTCAAGATAAGAGATGACATCCTCGCAGGTATCTTCGAAACCGCAGCGCCAATCAATTACGTCAACAAAGCTCATTTTGATTTCATTAAGATAAAAGGCATCGCTATCACAGCAAAGTATTGCCGGATGAATATTTATCTGTGTTTTCGCATCAAGAGGAAGGTAGATGGAAAACCGGCTGCCTTTATTGGGACGGGAAACAACTCCTATTATTCCATGATGCTCTTTGATAAGTCCATAAGAGATGGAAAGCCCCAATCCTGTTCCTTCCATGTCCCGACGAGTAGTAAAGAAAGGTTCAAAGACATGGTCCAGCACTTCTTTTTCCATACCGATGCCATTATCTTCTATTTCGACCAAAATCGCGTTTAGTCTTTCAATACTTCTGGCGGTGATAATTATTCTTCCCTTTCTATCGGGCGTAATGGATTGATGCGCGTTAATCAGCAGATTGGCTATTACCTGCTCGATTTTCTGAAAATGCCCCTGAATAGGCGGCAGATTGCTGTCTACGTATACATCCATGCGGGAAACTGTTTTGCGGACCTGAGCGCCTACAATAATCAATACTCCCCGAATTACTTCCTCAATTTTAACCGTTTTCTTTTCCACAGTTTCATCAGTGCGGGCAAACTCTTTCAGTCCCGCGATGACTCGCTTGATCCGCTGAGATGCTGTTTTGAACTCCTCAATAATTTCTTTCATGTTAGTGCAAACTTCTACATAACCTATGCCCTTATCACCCCAATCCGGATTGGAGGCTCCATCACTGGCCAGAATCGGCTCGACAGCATTCCACATTTCTTCTAAAAGAGTAATGTTGTTGGCTATAAAACTAACCGGATTGTTAATTTCATGAGCGACTCCCGCAACAACTTCGCCGAGAGCTTTTAATTTATGGGATTGAATCATCTGCTGAAGACGAAGATCGCTTTCCTGACGGATTTTCTTTTCTTCCGTTATATCCTGCCAAGCTCCTACCATGTAACTCCGGAAGCGTTTTCCCGGCTTTATCAAACGGCGATGATCAGAAATCCAGCGATAAGATCCATCCGCTGTCTGGAAGCGATATTCAAACTGGTGAGTTCCTTTTTTCGTAGCCGATTTTAATTTTTTGAGAATATGTATCTGATCTTCAGGATGGATGTGCTCCTGCCAGAAAGAATGATTACCTGTAAATTGGTCGGGTGTGTATCCGGTGATTTCTTTGACACGATTGCTAACGAAAGTAATCGTTAAATTCTCATCTGCATTACAGGTATAGGAAACAATAGGAAGAAATTCCAGAATAAGAGATAAATGATCCGTGATTTCCTTTAGAGCCTTGTTGGCTTTGGTCAGTTTATGTGTACGTTCTTTTACCTTGATTTCCAGTTCTTCATGAGCTTTCTATAAAGCTTCTTCCGCTCTTTTCGCCTGGGTTATATCTTCCAGCGTTTCCACTGCCCCGATGACGGAGCCTTTGGAATTCCGGATAACTGCGGCGGTAAAGCGCAGCCACCTTCCTCTTTTACCAAGCTCCGGGAAAAAATCGGTGGCTTCGTATGCGCCGGTGATTAATTTTGATTTGATGAATTTACCGGAATACCATTGAGGTATCTCTTTCTGATATTTATCTACAAGCAAGTCCGCCATGCATGGTCTTGCTGTCTTATAAAACGCCCGCCATTGTTGGCTTGTGCCGACTACCTCTTTGGCCTTAATTCCGCTTAGTTCTTCCAGAGCCTTATTCCAGTAGATAATCAGATGGTCTTTGCCGATGATGAAAGCGGGAATCGGAGAGCTCCCCATAATACTTTGCAGGGATTGATGGATATTGCTAAGGACTTCTCGCGCCCATACACTTTCGCTGTGTTTGGGACTTTTCCTGTATTTTGGCCGAGGATTTTTGTCTTTCATCTTCTGTTACCGAAAAATCAAACACGAACTTGCCTGGACAATTTACAAAATATTAATGAATCCTGCCTGAACAGTTTTCCGCGGTAAAGATGATTATATATGTGTTTTTTTGTGATTTGATTATATTGAAGTAGGCGCTTATGTGTCAAGGAAATTAAAATTTGAAAAACAAAAACCGGATCAATTATCTTAGTCTAAATAATTCTCACTAATCTTTGTCCGGCATATAATTTTTAATAAATCTAATGAATATTTTATGCGACGGCCGAAAATCAAATTGACTCTTGTAAATTAAATAAAAATTTCTTTCCATCGGGCATCCCTGAATTGGAACTTCAAAAAGCAATCCCTGAGACATCTCCCGCTCCACAGCGTGAACGGAAATCACAGAAACTCCCAGCCCGGCAATTACCGCTTCTTTTATCGCCTCGGAGCTTCCCAGTTCCCCACGAATATTGAACTGAGAAAGACTTATTGATTTTGATTCCTTCAAACATGATTCGAATAATTCCCTTGTCGCTGAGCCTTTTTCTCTGATAACAAAATGCTCGTTCAATAATTCCGGCAACATAATTGATTTCTTTTTACGCCAGGGGTGAAGTTTTGGAACAATCAGAACAAGACGATCTTTCCACAGAGGCTCTGCCGTAAGTTTTTTATTCAGGGGCTTTTTGCCGATACAGCCGATTTCCACTTCATTATCCAAAACCATGTTCATTGCTTCTTCGCTGTCCGCGGTTTTGATGTATATCCGGATATCGGGATTCGTTTTGCTAAACGCGCTCAAGGCGCGTGGAAGAATGTAGGTAGCAGGAATAGTGCTGGCTCCTATGTAGATATTGCCGCCGGTATTTTCATGCAGTTTAATTATTTTTGTTTTTGCTTCATCTCTGAGTTTAACCATTCGTTGAGCGTAATCGTAAATAATTTTCCCTTCCGGCGTCAGTGAAATTCCGGCAGAACTGCGATTAACCAAACGCACCCCAATATAATCTTCCGCATTCTTGATATTTTTGGTCAGCGCCGGTTGAGTCAGGAGCATTCGTTTGGCGGCACGGCTGAAGCTTCTCTCTTCGACCAAAGAGATAATAGCTTCCATCTGCTGAATAGTAATGCTCTTAAAACGATTGTTGGCCATGTTTATTCATAGCACAAATTTGATTATCAACAAAGATAATTTATAACTTTTTGGAATTTAGCTTATTACTATATATTCATGCTTACAGAAGAATTATTAATAACTCTTCTTATTCGACCAACTATTACTAAACTGAATAATTGCCCCGTAAATATTACTTTTATGAATTTGCTTTTCGACTTCGCTGTTGTTAGAGACAGGCAAAATATTCACAGGGGGTTTCTTAAATGAAAAATATTTTTCCCTCACGCGCAGGAATTATTATTGTAGGCGCTATCATCGGTATTGGCGCGGCGCTGCTCCAGTATTTAGGCAATCCGCCTAATATGGGCATTTGTGTTGCCTGTATGGAGCGCGACATCGCCGGCGCACTGGGTTTGCACCGGGCTGATATTGTCCAGTATCTGCGTCCGGAAATCATGGGTCTACTTCTGGGCGCTTTTGTCGCGGCACTCTTTGCCGGCGAGTATAAGCCGCGCGGCGGGTCTTCACCTTTAATCCGTTTCTTTCTGGGAATATTTGCCATGATCGGCGCATTAGTATTTTTGGGCTGCCCATGGCGGGCGATTTTGCGGCTGGCCGGCGGCGATGGAAACGCAATTTTAGGAATTTTGGGATTAATCACGGGAATATTCATCGGCATCCAGTTTTTAAAACGCGGCTTCAGTCTGGGGCGCTCTTACTCCCAGGCAAGAGCCAGCGGCTGGATTATGCCCGGCCTCATGATTGGATTGCTTCTTCTTTTAATTTTTAAGGTATCATTTGCTGAAGGCGGCCCTGTCTTTTTCAGTGTAAAAGGACCAGGTTCCTTGCACGCTCCTATTTTAATTAGTCTGGCAGCAGGTCTGATCATCGGGGCGCTCGCTCAACGCAGCCGTTTTTGCACAATGGGAGCATTTCGAGACGTCATGCTGACGAAAGATTTTCATCTCATCAGCGGCGTGCTTTCCCTTCTGGTCTTTGCTTTTGCGGCCAACCTCATTTTCGGGCAGTTTCATCCCGGATTTGAAGGCCAGCCCATAGCTCATACAAACCATGTATGGAATTTCCTTGGAATGACTCTCGCGGGACTTGCTTTTGCGCTGGCAGGCGGTTGCCCCGGCAGACAGCTTTTCCTTTCCGGCGAAGGAGACGCGGACGCCGGTGTTTTTGTTTTGGGAATGATTGTAGGCGCGGGTGTAGCGCATAATTTCGCGCTGGCCAGTTCGCCCAAAGGCGTTGCCGCGTTGGGACCTACAGCTGTTGTTATCGGACTGGTCTTTTGCGTGATTATAGGTTTTACAATGATTGAAAGGGCAAAATAATTTTTTTATTATGAAAAGAACGACCGGCTTAGTCGGCTGGCGCCGGCCGCGGGCTTCAACCCCGTCGGGCAAACTTTACCAAGCTTGCTGTTCAGTTCGATTCTGAAGCCGGTCTGAAAATATTATTATAAGAAACAAGGAAGTTAAACGGATGTTTTTCGGCAATAAAAATAAATCTCGTTTTGAAGGCGGCGGACTTATTCTTTTTAATAATGTAGAAGAGGCTATTAAGGCGGAAAAAATATTAAAAGTGGGAGACTATGAAACAAAACTGGTTGCTCCCCCTCCGACACTACGTAAAGGTTGCGATCTTGCACTGGAAATAAATCTTACCGAAAAACCCGGCATAGAAAGATTGCTTCAACAAAAAGACGCTTTATTCGTGGAAATACTGCCGATAAAGGGCGCGGGCGAACTGCTCAATGTAGTCAAGATAAAGGATTTTGGCGAAGCCTTTATGGTCAAAGCAGGAAACATGAAACTTACCTTTGATAAAAATACCGGGATCATATTAAATATCTCCGGCGGCGGTTGTCCCGACATTCCCTTTCTGCACATCAGCATGCTGGATAAGAAACTGACGGAAGTCTCCCGGCCAAAAGAAAACGGCCACACTCTTTGCGCGCTCATGCTGGATCGAGCGTTCACCGAAGCCTTGGAAATTTGGAATAGGGGGAGAAGCTGAGATGCTTTTAATTTGCGGAACCGTTCCTCACGAAAATCCTGTGATTATACGGGGTGAAGCCAGTTTTGATAAAGACAAACTGTTTATTCAAGACATGGAAATTCCCTGCACGCAGGGAACGGCCGCATTGGTGAGTGCCGCCTGCGTTACAGCTCAACATTTTAAAAGCTCACCGCCGCATGTTATTCTCGCTGGCGATAATGGTAAGGGTAAGGGAAGCCGCCTGCTTTATGATTATCTCATTAAAAATATCGCCCTCATCAATCCGGATATACTCTTAATGCATTATATCCTCCCCGTCATGGGATTGATGAAAATGTTATATAAGGCAGCCTCCAAGTGCGCAAAAATGCCGGTTATGATCGCGGACGCTTCTTCGATGTATGCAGCAAAAGCGGCGGGACTGGCTCCTTTATTTGATATATTTACGCCGGATCTTTGTGAAATGGCTTTTCTGGCTGATACAGACGCCGTCCATCCAGCCTA
>JAPLJP010000059.1 GCA_026388535.1 Deltaproteobacteria bacterium
CATGATCGTCAATCCCGGTTTGGGAGAAAGCTGTGCGTTCCAGGCCGCTTCAAATTTCTTGCGGACATCCTCATTGGCCACCTGCTGATAGGCCGGATAAACATTGGGCAGACCGCCCATGTCGCAGGCGCCCTGAACATTGTTCTGGCCGCGTAAAGGATTCACGCCGCCGCCTTCAATACCGACATTTCCGCATAACATGGAAAGATTGGCCATGCTCTTGACGTTGTCCGTGCCGCTGATGTGCTGGGTAATGCCCATGGCGTAAAGGATGCTGGCTCTGTCGGCCTTGGCATACATCCGGGCAGCTTTCTTCAAATCTTCCGCGGGCACGCCGGAAATCTTTTCGACGTATGCCGGTGTGTATTTTTCTACGAGCTTCTTTAAAGCGTCGAATCCTTCGGTTCTGTCTTTCACATACTCCTTGGCATAAAGACCTTCAGCAATAATGACATTTATCAAACCGTTGACAACGGCGACATCGGTTCCGGGATTCTGACGGAGCCAGATATCGGCGTATTTGACCAGATCGATTTCGCGGGGATCGATAACGATAAGCTTCGTTCCTTTTTTAACTGCTCTTTTTACTTTCATGCCGATGACCGGATGATTCTCCGTGGTGTTGGTGCCTGTTGCCAGAATCAGGTCCGTGTATTCAATTTCGTCAATAGAATTTGTCATTGCACCACTGCCGAATGTGGCGGCCAGACCGGCCACCGTTACGGAGTGTCAGAGCCGGGCGCAGTGATCGACATTATTGGTGCCGATTGCCGCCCGCATGAATTTCTGGAATAGGTAATTTTCTTCATTGGTGCAGCGCGCCGAAGATAATCCGGCAATGCTGTCGGCGCCGTTTTCTTTTTTGATTTTGGAAAGCTTGTCCGCGATAAATGTAAAGGCTTCATCCCAGCTAGCTTCCTTGAAGTCTTCATTTTTCTTGTAGCGGATCAGCGGTTTTTTCAGACGATCGGGATGCGCTACGAAATCCATGCCGAAACGTCCCTTGACGCAAAGACTGCCTTCATTGGGCTGGCCGTATTCACGATTGCCCATGACCTTAACGATTTTATTATCCTTGGTAAAAAGATCCATCTGACAGCCGACACCGCAATAGGTACAGGTCGTGCGGACTTTATTCAGATCCCAAGGACGGCCGGCGAATTTTGCCTGTTTAAACGTGATGGCGCCGGTGGGACAAACTTGCGCGCACTCGCCGCAAAAGACACAGGAAGAGCTTATATAATCTTCATCAAAAGCAGGACCGACCTTAACGTAAGAACCGCGCATGGAGAAATCCAGTACTTCATTGACCTGTATTTCATTGCAGGCGCGAATGCAGCGTCCGCAAAGAATGCACTTGTTCAGATCGCGCTGAATCATGGAGTTGCTGTTATCCAGCGCGTAACCGGGAGCCTCTATTTCAAAGCGTGGTTTATCGATTTTCAACCAGTAAACCAGATTCTGTAATTCGCACTGGCCGTTTTGTTCGCAGGTAAGGCAGTTATGATCGCCGGATGACCACATCAACTCAATAATCATTTTTTGAGCATTGCGCACAGCTTCCGTGTTGGTGCGAATAACCATATTCGAGTTTATCGGCATGCAACAGGCGGCGACAAGCGATCTGGCGTTTTCCACTTCCACAACACAAACACGACAGGCTCCGACGTTTGTTGTTTTTGAGTAATGGCAAAGGGTAGGGATAAAAATGCCGACGCTTCTGGCACATTCCAGAATAGTTTGTCCTGGATTGGCCAGAACTTCTTGTCCATCAATTGTAATAGTAATCTTATTTTCCATTTTCTTCTCCATCTGCAAAGATCAATATTTAAACTCTTACTTAAAATCCATAAGAGTTATGTTTTTTAAAACGCGTGATTTATAGAGGCAACCGGTCATCTTGTCAATTCTGTCAATTATGACTTATGCCATTTTTCACATAGGCCAAAATAGACAAAAGCATTGCCTGTGCAACGTGACACAGTGGCTTTATAATCACCAAGAGTATCGGCATAGGCCATCATAATCATTGACAGGCGATCAGGCCTTAATGTAATTTGTGACAGGAGGGTACATCCAAAAAAATACCCCGCATCATTTCAACACACGGAATTACGCGGGAGCGGTTGATTTTTTCCGCAAAAACGAATCAGACGAACAATGAACGAACTCGATACAAGGGGATAATATGGCTGAAATCAGCGTCAATGGTTTTTGTGATCCGGCTTTTGATAAGGTTAAACAGGCGTTTATTACTAATTTCAAAAAGGGCAAAGAGCGGGGAGCGGCCGCTTCAATTGTTATCGGGGGTAAAACGGTTGTTGACATCTGGGCCGGTTATACGGATTTCTGGAAGAGGCGGCCATGGAAAGAAGATACGCTGGCAAACATCTATTCGACGACCAAGGGCATTACCGCTATTTGCGCTAACCGGCTTATCGAGCAGGGACGGCTGGATCCGGATAAACCGGTAGCCGCGTACTGGCCGGGGTTTGAGAAAAAAGGGAAGGAAGCCATTACGGTTCGCATGCTGTTAAACCATACCGCCGGCATGGTCGCCGTAAAAAGACGCCTACCGGGAAAGGCCATATACGACTGGGATACAATGGTAAACGCTCTGGAGAACCAGTCTCCCTGGTGGGAGGCCGGCAGGCTCGGCTACCATGCCCTTACCTTTGGCTGGCTGGTGGGGCAGGTCATTCGAAATATTACCGGCATGTCCGTGGGGCAATTTTTAAAAAAGGAGATTACCGGGCCGCTGGATCTTGACCTTCATATCGGGCTGGATGAGGCCGAGCATCACCGGTCGGCAACCATGATCATGGTGCGGGTGCCCACGATACACCGGGACTGCATACGGTTCTCCAAGGCAATTGCAATGCACCCTTTTGGCGCGACATCATGCGCCTTTGGCAATCCCTTCAGTATCGTCACGGGCGTCAACAGCCGTTCCTGGCGAAACGCCGAGATGCCCTCCGCCAACGGCCAAGCCACCGCCAGGGCCCTTGCGAAGCTCTACGGTATTCTTGCCAACGGCGGCAAAGCGGGGAGCATACAGGTACTGTCACCGAGTGCCATACGCCTGTGTTCAGAGGAGACATCCGGCGGCGATGATGCCGTTCTGAAACTAAAGACGCGATTCAGCCTGGGATTCATGCTGAATCAGGATAACCCATCCGGCAACATGGGCCCAGGCAAAAGGCTATTCGGCCATCCCGGCGCGGGCGGCTCCCTTGCCTTTGCCGATCCTGATGCCAAACTGGGATTCGGCTACGTGATGAACAAAATGGATACTTTTATTCTGGTCGATCCCCGGGCGAAGCGTCTTATAGATGCGGTGTACGAGTGCCTGTGACGGTTTTTTCGATGAGTTGTTTTAATCACTACGTTGATGTGCACCGCAGCAAGAACCGTGCAACCGTGTTTGTTTATTATCATCTGAAATGTGGCATCAACTGTCTGAATTAGAAAAACAATACTTCAGGAAGAAGTTAATACAAGACTTGACGTAAGCTGTCAGGTCATTTTCTATTCAGAACAAATGAACAACCCCGCCGCAAGCAGCGGTGTATCCAAAGAAGCTTGCGTCCCAAGGGGCGGGGAATTAGACCCACATTTATCCCGCTCGGCTTCGCCTCGAGGATAATTCGACCATCAAATTTCAGTGCACTTCGTTTCTGGAATTTGGGTCTCATTAAAATTGATTATCTGAGAACATTCCAGGCGCAGATGGACATTGGTTCATAGCCTTTGCCCTGCATGATCATATCCATATGAATAAGACTTATCGCGGAAATATCCATATCGCGTGCAAATAGCTTCCCGGCCCGATAGAGTGTTACTAAATACTTTTTGCACTTATCGCAGACAAATGCGGATTCCTGGGTTTTGTTTTCCACGTAAAAATATTCCATGTCCTTGCGGGTTTCTTTTTCACAGTAAGGACAGCTTACCCGTGTAAAGCGCCAGTCCTGTCCGCAGGATGAACAATGCAAAAAGCGTTTGCCGCCCTCTTCTTCAATCAGCGCGATTGAAGGAAATGATCCGCATATCGGACAATAGCCTTTCTCCCAATCAAACGCACCAAGTGCCGCCGTTATTTCTTTTGCACGCATCTCCAGGACAACACGGCTGACAAGGCTCATCAAGAAAGCGGCATTGGATTCGATGGCTTTGTTTTCATTGTCTAAAGACTCTTTAAAGTAATCTGACGGATTGATTTTCCCTTCCTGAATCAGACCCGATATCTTATCGATGTTTTCAGTGAGCTGCGGCATACCTTCTTTAACAGCAGATGCCATTGCTAGAGCGATCTCTTTTAATGAATCATCCGGTATAATCAAATCGATCTGGCGGCTGACCGGCACTCCGGATTTAAGCTTTTCTTTATCGATAAGTGAGCAATCCAACTTTTGGGAAGAAGATATTTCCGCCAGTTCTCTCTGTTTGATGATTATCGGTCCAAAAGCTTTTATAATTTCACTGTTCTGAGTATTTTGTTCTACAGCCCGCGCAATTATATTTTTGATTTCGGACGATTCGTTGGTATTTGTCATTATTTTTTATTCCTTCTTGTATAGCTTTCTATCAATTCTTTACAATATGTCATTTCGAAGAAGCGAAGCGACTGAGAAATCTTAAAAATCTTTAAAAAGATTTCTCCCTGCGGTCGAAATGACAGAACGCTTATTTAATTAAGAACGCCCTTTTAGCAAAAGTGGCGCACACCGTATCAGATGTGCGCCACTCGGTTAAATACATCAGTAGAGAATAAACATAAATTCCTTTTATTAGGAATGCGTTGTTTTACTTATCTCCATCTTTAACAATCAGCGTTCCTTCATGCTCCATTTCTTTATACCATTTCGGATGCAGCATCCTTAAAACAGATTTCTCCATATAGCCGCTGATCATCGCCGAAACACTACCAGGATTACCGATGGTGCCCAGATAAAGGTGAACAAAAAAGAAAGCAAAAATAACCACAAATCCAAATACATGCAGCGGATATACCCAGTCCATAAGATCTGCCGGTAAATATGAGGGGAACCACATGAAAAACCCCGTGCCAATCATCAACAATCCAAATAACGCAACAGTCAGGAAAAACATCTTCTGGCCAGGATTGTATTTGCCCGTCTCGGGGACATGATCCAGGTGCCATAAATATCCGCCCGCTGCTTTTATCCATTCCCAGTCTTCCGGAAATACAAATATACCAGCTTCTCTCCACCACATCTGTATGGCCAGAAGAAGCGAAACTCCGAAAACAACTCCGGTAATGTTATGCACAACCTTCAAACCA
>JAPLJP010000029.1 GCA_026388535.1 Deltaproteobacteria bacterium
GACGGACGGCCTTTAGCATTCTTCAAATTACCCGAAAGGGATTTGACTTTAGATGATCTCTTCTTTTTTTCAATCTTAATCATGATGTTATATTATCACAATTTAAACCAAATGGTAAGCAAATTTTTTAAGTTTTTGACTCTGAGTCTATAAATTTTGAGATGTCTTTAAAAGTAAACTATGATCGCATAAGTTATTGTTTATACGAATGTTATATTACTTACATTGCTTTATTACAATATTCAACAAGAAAATACAAATATTTCAAAAAAATATATTGACAGGCCTTATATTTTTTAGTATTTACCAATCGGTAAACATAAATTTGGATATTTAAATATCCGTAAAATTAATTGGAGGTAAAGGTAATATGGCAAAGTTTAGTGTTCCCAGTGATGTAACCGTTGATGAATTTTTCGAAAAACATGTGCCTGCCCAGTTTAAAGAAATTACCGCCGGCGCGAATCTTTCATCTTTGGTTGGCAAAGAAGTTAATCTTCAGTTTAATGTAAATGATCAGAAATACTGCCTGAAGATTAAAGATGGTACAAATCTGAATATAGTTAAGGGCGGAGTTGACAAACCCTTACTGACTCTGGCGTTGTCCGAACAAATCTTTCTTGATTCCGTAACCGGAAAGATCGAAGGAATGATTGATCGCTTCACCGATCCCGTAGAAATCGCGAATCCTAGCAGGCTCAAAGCCCTGATGGAAACCAAAGGCACCTTAAAGCTGAATTTGAAGAATGGTGACAACAATATCCCTGTGACAATGATTTTCAACGGTGAAGAAAAACCAAACGTGGAAATCAACGTTGACCTCAAAGACTGGATAGCAATACAAAACAAGGAAACCACCGGACAGAATCTTTTCATGAATGGCAAGTTGAAATTCACGGGCGATATGGTTCTCCTTATGAAATTGCAGACCCTTATATAGTAATTGGCAAATAATATAAATGCATCAACATTTTAATTATAATTGCCGGGGGCATAAAGAGACCGGGGGGGCTCAGGGAAAACATTATTCCCTCCCCTGGCAATTTTTATCACCGGTTAATGAGCAAAACGTAATTGTTAGAAATAAATAACGTGTCAGTTTAAATTATATGACCCATATTCAAGGAGAATGTTATGGAAGATAAAGAATTTGGTTTTAGTATGTCTGAAGAGCAAAGTAGCATGAAAGATACTGTTGCAAAACTGATTAAGAGTATGGTTGCAGGTAATCCTGCTCATGACATGGATGAGGAAAAAACCCTTCCCCGGGAAATTATTGATAAGGTTTGGGAACTGGGGGCCACGGTATCTATGGTACCAGAGGAATACGGCGGCTACGGTATGGAGTATTCCATGATCATGAACACGATTGTTCTGGAAGAGCTTGCTTCCGGCGATATGGCGCTCGCAATTGCGGCAACGCTTCCCTCTATGTTTATTTTCACCATTCTGGAAATGGGCACTGAGGAGCAGAAGAAGAAATACTTATCATTATATTGCGATGCCGCCTATAAAGCGTGCTCTGTAGCGCTCAACGAACCGCGGTTCCAATTTGACGCGGTATCGTTGGAAACAAAAGCAGAGAAAAAAGGCGGAAAGTATGTGCTCAACGGCAAGAAATGTTTTGTGCCGCTGGCAAAAGATTCCGGACACCTGCTGGTAGCGGCCAAGGCTGATGGGAAAATGGAACTATTTATTGTTGAAGGAAACAATCCGGGGCTGAAGATTGGCGAACGGGAGAAAAACCTCGGATTGTACGCGCTGGAGAGCTATCCGGTAGTTCTGGAGAACTGCGAAGTATCCGCCGATAATCGTGTCGGAGGAGAAAAAGGATGCAATTACAGTAGATTCCTGCAAAAGACTCGCATAGCCATGTCCGCCATCGGTACGGGTGTGTCACGCGCTTCTTTCGAGTACGCGCGGGATTACGCTAAAGAGCGGGTGCAGTTCGGGGAACCGATAGCTAGCCGTCAGGCGATAGCGTTCATGATCGCTGAAATGGCTTACGAAGTTGACGCCATGAGACTTATGACGTGGAAAGCGGCGTCCGCGCTGGAAGCGGGCAGGGACGCGAAGCGGGAGTCCTATCTGGCAAAACTTTACGCCGGAGAAATGACTATGAAGACAACCGATTACGGGGTTCAGATTCTTGGTGGACACGGATATATCAGGGAAAATCCTGTAGAGCGGTATTATCGCAATGGCAGAGCAATCGCCATTCTTGAAGCCATGGCAACGGTATAGGAGGAAGAAACTATGATTAATCTTGAAATGACACAAAAGATGATTGATGTGAAAAATGGCATGAATAACATGGCCACGAGCATGCTTCGGCCTATATCCAGATATTATGATGACAACGAGCATAAGTATCCTCAGGAGCTGGATATGTTTCGTTCGATAAAGATAATGACCCGGCCGAAGAAGAAAAAGGAAGGCGAAGAGGCAAAGCCGGAAAAACAGGGATCGAAGAAACTGGGAACGAATCTGTCGACGGTTATCGTCATTGAGGAGTTGTGCTGGGGAGACTTAGGAATGGTGCTATCGTTACCTAATGCGGGGTTGGGAAACGCCGCCATCGTGGCGGTGGCAACCGATGAACAAATGGAACGATTTGGAGATAAATGGGCGTCCATGGCAATTACGGAACCCGGTTCCGGTTCTGATTCCGGATCCATCACAGCAAAGGCCACTTTGGATGGCAATGAGTGGGTGCTCAACGGAGAAAAGATATTTGTAACATGCGCGGAGCGAGCCGACGTGGCGGTTATATGGGCCACTGTAGACAAAAGCGCCGGCAAGGCTGGAATAAAATCGTTTCTGGTGGAGAAGGACCGGCCTGGGTTCAAGCTAGAGAAACTGGAACACAAACTCGGTATCCGGGCCTCGGACACAGGAACTTATGTTCTCGATGATTGTCGTATACCGAAAGATAATATTCTGGGAAGCGCTGAAGTTAAGCAATCAACCGAAGGATTCAGAGGCGCAATGAAGACCTTTGATAACACCCGGCCATTGGTAGCCTCAATGGCGTTGGGAGTAACCCGGGCGGCTCTAGATTTAACGCGCGAGAAACTTGAGGAAAGCGGCATCAAACTTGATTACGAAAAAAATCCCAACAATGTGAGCGCGCTGGAAAAAGAATTTTACATGATGGAAGCAAATTTGGAAGCGATGCGGCTTCTGACCTGGCGGGCAGCGTGGATGATGGACAACGGAGATTTCAATAATCTTGAAGCGTCCATGTCCAAGGCAAAATCAGGACGTTGCGGAACATTGATCGTTCAGAAATGCTGCGAGCTTCTGGGACCCTTGGGTTTTTCTTGTGAAAATCTTGCCGAGAAGTGGATGCGGGATATCAAGATTACGGATATTTTCGAGGGAACGGGACAAATACAGCATCTGATCGTTGCCCGCAATGTTCTCGGATATTCGAGTAAGCAACTCAAATAGGAACAGAATTTAGTCAGTAAAAAATATTTTCTCTCAAGGAGCAAACCTTGCCTGCGCGCAAATATGCGCGCAGGCAAAAATTAAACCCAAAGGCTCTTATATAAATAAGGCCTTATACCAAGTCGTATTCTTTAGTTAACTCTTGGGTTGCATTGTTGATTTCCTCAATCTGCCGCGACGGATGTGAGGGTTCTTCTCCTTGCCGCCAAGTTATCCTTTAAATGCGACTTGGTATTTTTATTTTCGTACTGCTAAGAAAAACAACCATCGTTAACTTTCCACCGCCTTGTGCAAGAAAAGTGTTTTGTCAGCGATACAAGATTTAAAGTTTATATTCGTCTCTTGAACGCAGGAGAAAATATTTTTATTATTTGATACATAATTTATTATAAAATGCTTTTTATAATAAAAACAAAATAATTAAATTCTTGTAATTAAATCGTGTTATTCAAATATAAATATGCTATATTTAAAAGCAATTTTTATCGGAGGATGCTATGGCGGACAAGTCAAAGTTAGGAATGGAATTTCCTGCTTACACTTATACAGTTCAAAAAGATAAAATTGCTGAGTTTGCTGTTGCTGTTTCTCAAAAAGAGAATAAGGAAGAAATCAATCCTATTTACTATGATGAAGAAGCCGCGAAAAAAGCAGGTTATCAAGGGATACCTATTCCTCTGACCTTTCCCACCAATTCATTTTTTTGGACCGGCGGCGGCCTGATGGCTACAATTAAAACCCTGGGCATTGATTTAAAGAAGCTTTTGCATAGAGAAGAAGAATATGAATATTTTGGCAGTATTTATGCGGGCGATGTCATTACACGCAAAATGAAAGTTATCGATATTTTAAAAAAGGGGAACGGGGACAAGATTGTGGAGGTTACTATCCTGGAAACGAAACTGATAAATCAACGGGGCGAATTGGTGCTTAAGTCCCGCACAAGATTGATGGAAAGATAGGAAGATCAACATGGCTTTAAAGTATGATGATATTGAAGTTGGAAACAAAATGCCCGTTTATACTTCCGCGCCCATTACCAGAACACACCTGGTACGTTATGCTGGAGCCTCGGGTGATTTTAATCCACTTCATTATGATCAAACCTTCGTAAAAATGATTGGCAGGAAAAATGTTATTGCCCATGGTATGTTGATTATGGGTATCGCCGGCGAAGCCATAACTTCCTGGATCGAAAATAAATATTTAAGAAAATTTAATGCCCGTTTTTTGAGTATGACAGAACCGATAGATTGGGATGATATGGAAAACACAAAAGATAGAGCAACAATAATAGTCAGCGGCGAGATAGTCAAAAAGTTTGAAGAAAACGGCGAAAAAAGAATTCAGTGCGACATCATCGCTCAAGATGCATTAGGCAGCAAAAAACTATCAGGATTTTTTGTCGCGGCCCTGCCTTAATAATTTTCTTTATCTTATATAATTGTTTTTTTCATCAATAAAAACACAGGTATTTTTATGAAAAAACATATTTTAGTGATTGATGACGACGCAGTCGCCTGCGAATTTCTGCAGGAGGTTCTGCGTCTTGACGGCTATGATGTTGCAACCTTTACATCCGCTCTGGAAGCTCTGAAACAAGAACTTTCGCAGTTTGACCTGCTCATGTCCGATATTCGCATGCCGGAAATGGATGGTTTGCAGTTTCTTGATCAGGTGCATAAAAAATGGCCGGATTTACCGGTTATTCTTATGACTGCTTATGGTTCTCTGGAAACAACAATGGAGGCAATAAGTCTGGGGGCTTGGGATTATATCAGTAAACCATTTTCACCGGAAGATTGCCGGTCTATTGTAAAAAAAGTGTTGGAAGTTCGAGAGCTACGTGAAAGGCGCATGGAATTGCAATCGGAAACAACCGCGGGGCCGAAATTGATTGGCTCGTCAGCGATGATGGTTGATTTCTACAAACAGATTGCCCGCATTGCCGATGCGCAGGCCAGTGTTTTAATAGAAGGTGAAAGCGGAACAGGAAAAGAATTAACTGCCCGGTCTTTACATAATATGTCTTCCCGCTGTGATAGACCTTTTGTCGTCGTCCATTGCGGAGCTATCCCCGATAATTTGTTGGAATCTGAACTATTCGGTTATGAAAAAGGTTCATTTACCGGCGCTGATCACAAACACTTGGGTTTGCTGGAATCCGCGGAAGGCGGAACAGTATTTCTCGATGAAATAACAGAAATGTCAACAGCTCTGCAAGGCAAGTTTTTGCGGTTTATGCAAAATGGCGAAATAAGAAGAATTGGCGGTCACGAAGTGCGTCATGCCGCTGTTCGCGTAGTCGCTGCCGCTAATAAAAATGTTGATGACGAAGTAAGCAAGGGAAGCTTTCGCCTGGATCTCCTGTATCGATTTATTGTGCGTTTGCGCGTTCCGCCATTGAGAGAACACAAAGAAGATATTCCGTTGCTCATTGAATCATTACTGAAAAAGTTTGGTTATCCTAATGTGCGCATTTCTTTAAAAGCAATGGAGCTGCTCATGGCCTATAGCTGGCCGGGCAATGTGAGGGAGATGGAAAATGTTCTCCAACAAACTTTGTTGCTTTCACCTTTCGTGGTTGTCCTCCCCGAAAATTTGCCGGAACATTTTCAGCAGCAAAAAAAGAAATCACCGGATGTTGCCCTGTTGAATATATCTCCATTAGAGGCAGCAGAAAGAGAAAAGATAATACAAACCCTCAAAGAAACTTCCTGGAATCAATCCAGAGCCGCACAGCTTTTGGGTATTGATCGGAAAACATTGCGCCTGAAAATTCGCCGTTATGGTTTATTGGACGAAAAACTTTCCGCGGATTAAAAGTCTTCTGTTTTAAACCATTTCTAAATCAAAGATGATATAAAGGCGGCAAGGAGGTCAAAGGCAGCCCTGTAATTGTAGTTCAAGTTTAACATTTAAATTGACAACCGATTTTTAATGACTTATAAAATCAACAACTATTTTAAATAATGCTCATCTCCATTTATTCATAACGCTCACTTGCGCATAAATGACACAATAATAACTAACGATACTTTTTTGGAGTGATAGCAGAATTGCCGAGGCTATTTACTGAACAGAACATGGATAAGGAATTGGGCGGACAGGCTATTATTGTGGTGTTCTTGATAACAATAACAAAAGGTCAAAGGCACCTCTTTGGTACTCGTTTACGAAATACTGAAGAGGAGTATAATTATATTTAAACTAAGCAGAGGAGTCGTAAAATGAAAAAATTTGTATTACCAATTTTGTTGTTGTTTTCGTCGTTCTTCGTTCAGGGGTGTGTTCCAGGTTCGGTTAATCTGATTAAAAATTTATCAGAACCACTGACAAATTACAAGTCTGTAGCGGTTAAAGTGGAATGTTCCGAGGCTATACCTGCAGATACGAAGGCGGAAGCTGTCGCGATGGTAAAAAATATGTTTATCAGCAAGCTCACCGAAACAAAAAAATTCCAGGATATTTACAACTATGATGAAGCCAAAGATAAAGCACAGCTATGGATTGAGGTTAAAGTAACCGACTTTGCCAAGGATTGCCCTTGTAAATACAAACCTAGTCGCCCCTGTGCAAAGGTAAGTCTTGATGGCAGTTTCATTAACGCAAAAACAAATTTAATAATAGGCGAGATTGATGCCAAAAGCGACTACATAATTAGGGCAATAAAACCATATAATACAAAGATTGAAGTGGCCGCATCTTTTGCTATTTCGCATATAATTGATTTTATCGCACAAAGCAAATAAACTTAAAGTGAGGAGGCGTAAAATGAAAAAAATTATATTACCAATTTTGTTATTGTTTTCGTTGTTCTTCATTTCGGGGTGTGTACCGGGTTCTGTTAATGGATCTCAGCCGCAGTTCAAGACCATTGAAGTGAAGCATTTCACGCAGGCGGACGGCTTAGTTATTTCTCAGGATTTTTTCAACGGCTTCTACGATCGTTTCCGCAAATATCTGAAAGAATTGCAAGTGGCAGGTCAGATTATCGAAGAAGGAGCCACGATGCCTGACGCCGACGCCGCAAACGCTGTTGTTGTCGAAGGCAAATTCACTGATTACAAGAATGCGGGATGGTTTGAACGTGCAGTGGTAAGCTTGGAGGTTAATTTGTATCGTAAGAGCGATCATACGCTGATCAAAACTATCCCAGTGATGCTTCATGATAATACACCTTTTGACAAAGTTAAAGGGGAGAAAATGGGGCGCTATACCGCCAACGAAATTTATAAAGCCTTGAAGTAAAACGTGGACGTGTCCTGCTGTGTGACAATTCACGAAGAGCACGGGAATCTTCGCTGAGGACAAGCGGAAATAGACAAGATATTATAAATGCTGAAGGAGACTTCATGGAATCATCCAAAGCGGCTCTGATTCTGGATATTGACCGCAAAACATTACGCTTAAAAATTCGCCGTTATGGTTTAATCAGCGGGAAAAATCCATAAGAATAATGACCTTGCCACTTATTGTTTAACAAATAAGCGACAGTTTCTTTATGTACGAGAAGTATTATCCTGTTGGGCTATTGGCAGATTAAGAATAACTGAAGTTCCTTCTCCCGGTGAGCTTTTTATTTCCATTGTACCGCCATGTACTTTAATTATATCGCGGACAATAGCCAATCCCAGTCCCCGCAATCCTTCATCCTGTCTTGTGCTGAAAAACGGTTCACACACTTTTTCAATCATATCCGACAGCATTCCCGTGCCAGTATCACTTATGGTTATCGCCACAAAATCATTAGGCGAAATGGCTTGAGCAGATACAGTTATTTTTCCTCCCTGCGGCATTGCCTCCAGAGCGTTTTGAATTATATTCATAAAGGCAGTTTGAATACGGTAACGATCGACATACAAAGGTTTGATTGCACCTTCAATATTCACACTCATTTCAACATTATTTTTTTGCACAAATGATTCCATAAGCGGCAGTGTTTCGCTTAATATTTGCTTGATAGTTAATACTTCAAAATGAGGTTCAGGAAGGCGTGTGGCCTTGCGTACATTCTGAATAACGTTATCCAGCCTCTGAGTTTGCTGAACAATCAAATCAAGTTTATGTCTCACGTCAGGAGACCAACCCCCTTTTTCTAAAAGAAGTTTCGCCAAGCCACCAATGGAATGAAGCGGCGTACCCAAATCATGAGCCAGGTTAGCCGTTAACTGCCCCAAAGCAGTTAATTGTTTCAAATCTGTAACCTGTTTTTGCAATTGAACTACTTTTATCGTTTCTTCGCGGACACGGTCTTCTAAATGTTTATTCAGTTCCAGATTTCTATCCATTACATCCTGAATTTCATTGGCCATTATATTGAAGTGTTTGGATATCTGCCCCCATTCATCAAGATGAACGATAGGAATTCTGGTTACATATTGTCCTTTTTGAAATTCATCAATTGTCTGAATGATCTGCTTCAACGGCCGGCCGATTATCCATCCATAACTTAATCCTAATACCAGAAGAATGAACAGTAGCAACCCTATACTGCTAAAAATCAGTAATCGCTGGGCTCTATTCATAATTTCGGCGTTCGCGCGCGAAAAACCAATGATGCCCACGACGATGTGCGAACCTTTTGTATCTCCCGAAACAGGATAAAGCAAACCCAGCGCGGGACCGCTTTCCGTTTCTATTTTAACATAATGCACCTTGTCTTTTGCATTGGCGGTAGCAACAATATTATCCGGCCATTCATATTGAACCCGGCTGGCACCGGTTACGTAATCAACGTTGCCATGACTGGTATCAAAAATATCAATTCTTGCCAGACGCACATCAGTTTGCACGTAGTCTTTTAGTGCTGAATCAAGAGCCAGGAGCCCCCGTTTTGTAGGGAAAAATTGATAAAAGGTGCTGATTGTATCAGCCGCGTCTTCAAGTCTCTTTACCTGTTGATCGACCAATATCCTATCCAGAGCGGTAAGCTGGATAAAGCCCCAAATGGCCATAGTTAAAGCAAGACCGCTGACAGTAAGCATGATCAACCTTACACGCACCGTTAGATTATCATTGTAAGCAATTATCTTGTCGAAGATATTTTTAAACATGAGATTTCATATATCAAAAACAAAAAGATTTAACTAGCAGTAAACCACGGTATTCAACCCTCCGCTGTGGCGAGATAATTTCCAATCCCGATATATCGGGATTGGATAATTCGACTTACAAACTTTAATGCGTTACGCTTTTAAAGTTTGAGTCTCATTACGTCCAGCAAACTTCAATGCGCCTATAGTGCCCTTTAGGGTATTTAGGTTATACGCTATGCTTCTGAAACTTGGGACTCATTACAACTCACACTTCAAATCCCCATTAGCTTTGCTCAGGGGATAATTCGACTTACGCTTCAAACTTCACTCCATTCGTTTTCAGCGAGTCTCAAATCCCGCTACGCTTTGCTTCGGGGATAGTTCGCCTTACGCTTCAAACTTCATCCCGACTTGTCGGGATTCGTTTTCAGCTTGGCTCACTAAAAAAGAAGGGACAGGTAAAACCTGTCCCTTCTTTAAATCCAAATAAATTTTTACAAACTTATTTTACAGCGGGAGCTGCTTCTTCAGCTTTCTTTTCGGCGGCTGCTTTTTTAGCGGCTTTCTTTTCGGCTTTAGCTTTCTTAGCGGCTGCTTTCTTTTCAGCGGCTGCTTTCTTAGCGGCTGCTTTCTTCTCAGCTTTGGCTTTCTTTGCATCAGCCTTTACAGCGGCTTCATCCTTTACATCGGCAGCCTTTACAGCGGCATCAGCCTTTACATCAGCAGCCTTTACCTTCGCATCAGCCTTTACATCAGCAGCTTTTACGGCTGCTTTATCAGCCTTTACGGCTGCTTTATCAGCCGCCATTACGGTCATGGAAAATGCGAAAACCAATGCAACAACAAACAATACTAAACGCTTCATCTTTAAATCCTCCTTCTAAATTTTGTTTTATTTAATAATACCCTTTAAATTAAGGGACCCTAACTAATTATTTTTTAGCTGGAACAGGTTTTGCCTCAACTGGCTTAATTTCTTTTTTCTTTAAAATGACTTTCGCTACTCTTGAGGTAACTAATTTACCATCCTTTTCCATGTACTCTATTTTTACGGAATCATTTACGCCGATATTTGCAGCAGGTTTATCAAGAGCAAACTCCATGGTTTCCACATCACCTTTTACGGTACGTTCAATCTTAATGGATTCATCGTAAATCTCGATAACTTTTCCGGTAGCATGCATTTTAGCGGCTTTAACAATATTCGTCTTTACCGGGTCGGCTTTAACAGTAGGAGATGGTTTATCAGCGGCAAAAGCCAGAGCTGATAAAAGAAAAACCAAGCAGATTACATGCAATAAAGCTTTTTTCATAAAAAACCGTCTCCACAGCATTTCGAACACGCATAACAGCAACTTATATGCCAAAAATAAACACAAATCAGCAATTTATATGTTATTGAAATAATTAGTAAATATTATTGCTATAAATGTTTGTTATTTTAAAAAAACAATAAGTGAGGAATAACTCCCCCGGCTATGGGGGATAATTCATCAGCCATTTTTCATGAGCGCAATCCTTCGCCGTGAAAAGTTGCAGGCTCCAAATAACGTGACCTCCCGCGAATTGCGGTGCATTCTTCCTCCGGTTGAAACCGAACAACTTCAATTCGCGGGATTGACCGGCCATATCCTTTCATGTTACTTCCACACGGGACACGGAGACGTAAATACATGGATGCAGAAGAAAAAATAGATAGCGATATTATTGTTATTGGCGGCGGTGCCGCAGGCCTGATGGCCGCAGGCAAAGCGGCAGAAAGCGGCGCTAAAGTTCTGCTTCTGGAAAAAACGGATGGATGCGGGAAAAAAATTCTGGTCAGCGGCAAGACACGCTGCAATCTTACCAATTCGGCGGAATTGAAAAATTTCATTTCCATGTACGGAAATAACGGCCGTTTTCTTTTCAGTGCTTTTCATAATTATTTCCGTCCGGAATTGCTCGACTTCTTAAACAATCATGGCTTGGCCACCAAGGTGGAACGAGGCGGCAGAATATTCCCTGTTTCCGATGACGCGCATGATGTTGTGCGTGTCTTTAAAAAATATCTTTCCGAAAATAATGTTCAGATAAAACTTAACACTAAAGTTAATAGCATCATGATAAAAGACAATGCCGTTTGCGGTGTTAAGACCGAACACGGAAACTATCATTGCAAAGCAGTTATTCTGGCAACAGGCGGCGCCACATGGCCTGCCACAGGTTCCACCGGTGACGGCTGCAAAATAAGCGCCTCTCTGGGACACAACATAGTAAAACTTAAACCGGCATTGGTGCCTTTGATTGCGCGCGAGCAGAAACTCGCTCAATCTATGCAGGGAGTTAGTCTGCGCAATGTCCGTGCTACAGCGTTTCAAGGCGAAGCGGCTTCCATTGATTCCACGCTGACACCTGATTGCGTTTATGGCCGCGGAGAAAAGAAATCGCCCCGATCACCGGTAATTGAAAGCCGCTTCGGAGAAATGCTTTTCACTCATTTCGGCTTAGGCGGCCCGATAATTTTGTTGATGAGCCTTGCAGTGGTTGAGGCTCTGGAAAAAGGCCCTGTATCCGTATTGATTGATTTAAAACCGGCATTAACCAGAGAACAATTGCATAGGCGACTGCAGAGCGATCTGGATAAATTCAGCAAAAGAAAAATCAGCGGCATCATGAAAGAATATCTGCCCGCTAAGATGATTGAACCATTTATCGAACTAACCGGAATTGACAAAGAAAAGCTGGCGCATCAGATCACGGCCGCTGAAAGAGGAAAAATTGTAGAGCTCTTCAAAGCGCTGCGCTTTAATATCAAATCACCTTTAGCGCTGGAAAAGGCGATAGTCACAGCAGGCGGCGTTGCGCTTACGGAAATAGATCCGCGCACAATGGCTTCCAGATTAATTACCGGACTGTACTTTTGCGGCGAGGTTATGGATATCGACGCCGATACCGGCGGCTATAATCTGCAGGCCGCCTTTTCCACCGGATACGTAGCCGGCGAAAAAGCAGCCGAGTATGTAATACCCTCTTTTAAAAAAACAGGAAGCCTACGACACAAACAAAGGTAGCCTATTGAATACTGCTTAGTTCTCAACCAAGCAGTGGTGCAAATATTTCACTCAGCGTGGGATGGGGAAGCACCCAATTACGCAATTGCTTTCTGGTCAGTTCATTGGAAACGGCCAGAGCCAGCGACGCAATCAATTCCGCGGCATCATCGCCGACAATCGTTGCTCCGATAAGTTTATCCTGATGAAAGATCGCTTTAACAAATCCCTGCCCCATTAATTCGGCACGGGCAATAATGTTGGCGCCGTACTGAGATTTAACAATTTCTATGGAGAGACTTTCATCTTCAGCACGCTTTTGCGTATAGCCCACGCGTGCGATTTGCGGATGGCTGTATACAACAGACGGTATGAAGTTTTCGTTATAGCTAAAGTCTATATCTCCACAGATATGTCCGGCCGCGACTTTCGCCTGATGTACTGCCCGGTGCGCCAGCATCATACCGCCGGTAACGTCGCCCACAGCGTAAATACCGGCAACATTTGTCATCATATTTTTATCTATCTTGATTCCGGTTTTTGTATATTCAATGCCCAGCTTGTCTAGCTCTTCTGAATTTAACAAAGGTTTTCTGCCCGTGCAAAGAAGGGCATGGTCGGCACCAACTTCCAATTGCTTGCCATCTTTTTGGGCAAGCATTGCGACTGAATTGCCCGTATCTTTCAGGTTCTCTAATTTTGTCGAAGTATTAATGGCGACACTCAGACGGGTTAATTCCTGCCGCAGTAAATCAGCACACTCCTGATCTTCAAGAGGTATAATCCGATCTAATATTTCAACTATGGTTACCTTTGAACCCAGTTCGGCAAAGAAAGTGGCGAATTCCACGCCAATCACACTGCCGCCGACAATGATGATGCTCGAGGGAAGTGAATTCAAATTCAAAATGCCATCGGATGTTAAAATCCTTTCGGAGAGATTTATTCCCGGAAGAACCTGCGGGACAGATCCCCAGGCAATCATGATATTTTGAGCGGACAAGATTTCGCTTTTCCCTGATACATCGGTAAAACGCACTTCACCGGAAGAAACAATCTCGCCCACACCCTGTTTAACTTCCACACCGGCTTCGGCAAGAACTTTTTGAGCGCCGAGAGCAGACACCTTCACAATCTGCTGCTGATGCTTTTTGATGGCGGAGAAATCAATTGATGCTTCCGCGATATTGATTCCCATCCTCTTTAGTTTTTTCAAATCCGCAAAATATTTGCTGCAAGCTAAGAGAGCTTTCGTCGGAATACAGCCTCTGTGCGTGCAGGTGCCGCCCCAGCCTTCTTTTTCAATAATGAGGACTCGTTTTTTCTTTCCCGCGGCAATCTCCGCCGCAGTCAAGCCCCCCGGGCCCCCGCCAATTACAATCAAATCATATTTTTCAGACATTAATACACCTCTCTCTTCCTGCAACCGCTATTAAGATTGCCGCTTCGCGCAAAGCGCTCCTCGCAATGACATCTTCTTATACTGCTTTTGCCGCGTGATAGGAACTGCGCACGAGCGGCCCGGACTCCACATACTGAAAACCTTTCTGATAAGCGATTTCCTTGAACCCGGCAAATTCATCCGGGTGATAGTATTTGGCTACCGGCCAGTGCTTCAGCGTCGGCTGCTGATATTGCCCGATAGTCAGGTGCGCGCAGGTGACTTCCGCCAGATCATCAATCAGCCGTATAATATCTTCGCGGCTTTCTCCGAATCCTATCATGAAACCGCTTTTGGAAATAATGGAAGAAGAACCTGTTTTTTTGAGCAGTTCAAGAGAAACATCGTAGTTTCCCTGCGGCCGCAGTTTCGCGAACATCGGTTTCACAACTTCCATGTTGTGATTGATGACATCGGGGCTGGCGGAAATCACTTTTTCCAGTGCCGCCTGATTTCCCTGAAAATCGGGAATCAACACTTCTACCTTGCAGGCAGGAAATTCTTTCCGCAATCTGTTGATACAATCTGCAAAAACTTGTGCTCCGCCATCGGGCAAATCATCGCGTGTAACTGACGTAATCACAACATATTCCAGTTTCATCTTACGTACGGCATCTACCAGATGATTTATTTCATTTTCATCAATTGCCGCGGGCTGGCCGTGTTCAACGTTACAATACAGGCAATCATGCGTGCAAATATTTCCCATAATCAAAAATGTCGCCGTACCGCAGGCAAAGCATTCGGCCATATTGGGACAGGCCGCCTCCTGACAAACGGTGTGCAGTTGCAGTCCGTCAAGAGTTGATTTTATACTGCGGCATTCATTGGAGTAAGGAGGACGAACTTTTAACCAGGAGGGCTTGCGGAGGATTTGTGATTTTTCTTTTAATTGATTCATAGATTATTCTTCATGACCTATTATCGTATATTAAAAGATTGCCGCGTCGTCCCGAAGTACCGGGACTCCTCGCAATGACAATTATTATTTTTTCCAGCAGACATCGGGTTTGCGCGCGGCCAGCACTTCATCGAGCCGGCAAACAGGCGTCGTAACCGGAGCGCATTTCACGCCGTCAGGATTTTCTTTGGCCTCTTTAGCGATGGCAATCATGGCCTCACAGAAAGTATCCAGAGTTTCCTTGCTTTCCGTCTCGGTGGGTTCAATCATGATGGCTTCATGCACAATGAGCGGGAAATAAATAGTCGGCGGATGATAACCGTAATCAATCAGCTTCTTGGCAATATCGCTGGTATGCACTCCGCTTTCGGCAACCTGTCTATTGCCCGAAAAAACACATTCGTGCATGCAGATTCGGTCATAAGGCAAATCAAAATATGGTTTTAATCTTTCTTTGATGTAGTTTGCGTTTAGCACAGCCATTTCGGTCGCTCGTTTCAAGCCTTCCGCGCCCAATGAACGAATATATGTATAGGCTTTCACAATCACATTGAAATTGCCGTAAAAAGAACGGACACGGCCGATGGTATCGGGAAATTTCTCCGACCATTTATATTTATCATCTTTTTTTACAATACGGGGCACGGGTAGAAAATCAAAAAGCGCCTTACTCACACCGACCGGACCGCTGCCGGGACCGCCGCCGCCGTGCGGTGTGGAAAAAGTTTTATGCAGATTGAGCTGAATAACATCGAAGCCCATGTCGCCCGGTCTGGCTTTACCCAAAAATGCGTTGGCATTGGCGCCGTCGCCATAGAGCAGGCCGCCCTTGCCATGGACGATTTGCGCCACCTTTTCGATATTGCGTTCAAACAGTCCCAGCGTGTTGGGATTGGTAAGCATCAATGCGGCCACCTCTTCAGTCATCAGGGACTGCAGGTGTTCGATATCAACTCCTCCTTCACTGTTGGAACGAAGTTCCTCTACATCAAATCCGCAAAGCGCGCTGGATGCCGGATTGGTTCCGTGAGCGGCGTCGGGTATCAGAATAATACGGCGCTGCTGGCCCTTCTTTTCAAAATATTTTTTAATCATCATCACGCCGGTAAGCTCGCCATGCGCGCCCGCCGCCGGCTGAAGGGTGAATTCCGCCATCCCGAAAATGCCGCACAGATATTTTTGCATTTCATAAATCAGTTGCAGATTGCCCTGCGCGAATTCATCCGCGGCATAAGGGTGCAGACCGGTAAAGCCGGGGAATACTGCAACATTCTCGTTAACTTTAGGATTGTATTTCATAGTGCAAGAGCCAAGGGGGTAAAAACCCAGATCAACGCCGAAATTGCGCCGCGACAAATTAGTATAATGCCGGATTAAATCAATCTCGGCGACTTCCGGCAAATCAAGCTCATTGCGCAGATATTTCTTGCCGATTGCATCTTCAACATTGACAACGGGCACATCACTTGCGGGTATATCTGCGGCACTGCGTCCCGGTTTGCTTATTTCAAAAATTAATTCCATATAAAATCTCGCCTCTATTAGAATACATTTACTATGCCTCCTCACCTAACCTCTTCCACCAGGGGAGAGGGATTAAAAGGCAGAGCGCTACTTGAGGATTGTCACAACTTTATCTATATCATCTTTCGAAATCATCTCTGTAGCGCAAAAGAGTAATGTATTTTCTAATTCCGGATAATCTTTTTGCAGTTCATAGCCGCCGATAATTCCCTCATTTTTAAGTTTTTCGTTTATCATTTTGGAATCGGGACAGCACAGAACAAATTCGTTATAAACAGGTGCCGGAAAAACTTCTTTCCAACCTTTAAGCCGTAAGAGTTCATTTTTTAAATATTGGGTTTTATAAATATTGAGCACAGCAAGCCGCTTAAGATTTTTTCCCAGAGCGGCAAGGTACACACCGGCTGCCAGAGCGCAAAGCGCTTCGTTGGAACAAATGTTGGAAGTCGCCTTTTCCCGGCGGATATGCTGTTCACGTGTTTGCAGTGTCAGCACAAATCCGCGCTTGCCGTTTTTGTCTACAGTCGCGCCGACAAGTCTTCCGGGTATCCGGCGCATAAATTTTTCGCGGGCGGCAAAAATTCCCAGATAAGGTCCGCCGTAATTAAGAGAGTTGCCAAAGCTCTGGCCTTCGCCCACGACAAAATCAGCGCCTGCCGCTCCCGCCGGTTGCAGAATTCCCAAGCTTGTGCCGTCGGTAAAACCGGCAACAAGCAATGCTCCTTTTTTATGTGCGTAATCGGCAACAGAAGCAATATCTTCAATAGCGCCGAAAAAATTTGGGCTTTGCACTAAAACGGCGGCAACCTGATCATCGAGTTCATTTTGCAAAGTATTCAAATCAATTTGACCGGATGCTGCGTAACGTATTTCCGCAACTGTATAGCCGTTTGCCCATGAATATGTTCTCAATACCTGCCGGTATTCGGGATGCACAGAACGGGCAACCATAATTTTATTTCTGTTGGACATTTTCGCGCAAAGTACAGCGGCCTCGGCCATCGCGGAAGCGCCATCATACATCGAAGCATTGGCTATTTCTGTTCCGGTGAGATGGGCAATCATGGTCTGGTATTCGTAGATCGCCTGAAGAATTCCCTGGCTGATTTCCGCCTGATAAGGAGTATAGGCTGTATAAAATTCCGCGCGCCCCACGATGTGTCCGACAACCGCGGGAATGAAGTGATGATAAGCCCCCGCGCCTGTTAAAGTAAATCGCGGCAGTATATTTTTCCGGGCAAGATTACTCATGACAGACATGGTCTGCTGCTCGGATAACGCGGCAGGAATATCCGGTATCTGCTTTAATCTGAATTTTTGTGGAATATCGGCAAAAAGTTCGTCGAGATTGGCAACTCCTATAGCCGCCTGCATTTTAGCTATATCATCTGAAGTATGGGGGCAGTAATCCATTTTTAATGTTTTTCCTCTTTCAACATTTGTTCATAATCAGCCGCGCTAAGCAGTGTCTTTAGTTCATTCGCATTGGAGAGGCGCATTTTTGCAATCCAGCCTTCATCAAAAGCATCCTGATTAACCAGTTCGGGTGTTTCTTCCAGCTTTTTATTTACATCAATTACTTCTCCTCCAACCGGAGAATAAACATCGGATACCGATTTTACGGATTCTACAACCGCCACGGCTTCACCTTGAGAAACTTTTTTCCCGATTTCCGGCAACTCAACAAAAACAATGTCCGTCAGCATTTCCTGAGCGTAATCGGTAATGCCGACAATTGCCGTCCCGTCGCCGTTATCCTTTACCCATTCATGGTCGCGGGAATATAATCTGTCTTTCGGATTTTGCTTGGACATGGTGTCCCTCCTAAATATTATTTTGACCTTTTGTAAAAAGGAAGCTTAACAATTTTTGCCGCAGTCATTGTATCACGAATAGCAATTTCTATTTGAGTATCAGGCGCGATGAAACTAATATCAATAAACGCCAGACCGATTGCTTTATTTAATGTTGGTGAAAATGTGCCGGAAGTTACAATACCGATTTCTTTTCCGCAGTGAAAAACTTTATAGCCGTGGCGGGCAATGCCGCGTCCGGTCATCTCCAATCCTACCAGCTTTTTTTTGATTCCGGAATCTTGTTTTGCTCTGAGCGCCCCAGACCCCACAAAATTTTTCTTCAAATCAACAATCCAGCTATAAGGCACTTCCAGCGGGCTTACCGACTCGTCCATATCCTGACCGTTGAGCATCATGCCCGCTTCCAGGCGCAATGTGTCGCGCGCACCCAATCCCACAGGTTTCAAGCCAAAATCGGAGCCCGCCTTCATTAACTTATCCCAGATTTGGTTAATTACAGTACTCAAGGCGTAAATTTCAAATCCGTCTTCTCCCGTGTAACCACTGCGGGAGATGATTGCTTCATATCCCGCGACACGAGATTTGCAGAAATGATAGAAACGCAGGTTTTTCAGGTGAGCCGCTGACAGTTTCTGTAAAATTTCTTCAGAGCGCGGCCCCTGTAAATCCAGTTTACCCGTTTCATCGCTTACATCTTTTAAATCGCAATCAAATTTTCTGTCCTCTTGAATCTTTTTAATCCATTCCCAGTCTCTATCCTTGGGCGTGGCGTTAGTCACCAGCATGTAAAATTTTTCATCCATTTTATATACGGTTAAGTCATCAATAACACCGCCTTCTTCATTGAGTAGAGCGGATAGTTTAACCTGCCCTATGGTTTGATCAGCCAAATTTCTGGTTAAGACCAACTGTAAAAGATCGAGCGCCTGCGGGCCTTTAACTTCAATTTCTCCCATGTGGCAGATATCAAAAAGACCGGCGGCGCTTCTGGTTGTTTTGTGTTCATCAATAACATTCGTGTACTGCACAGGCATAGCCCAGCCGCCAAAATCAATTATTTTGGCATTTAAGGCGGCGTGCTTTTCATATAACGGTGTCTTTTTCAATTTTATTTCACCCAGTATTTAAAAATAAGCGATAAGAAAAAAAGTAGAAGGCATACTGCCAAAAAAAAATAACTTTTCCGGAAAGCGTTATTCCCCAGCACAACACGACTGCAATGCGGACAGATGGTGAATTTAGAAGAAATTTCCTCCTGACAAAACGGGCAGCATTGCGTTTTTGATTCCGGTTTTGTTTCGCGATTGGAAATGTTTTTACCCAGCTCTTTGTGAATATTATAACTCCAGTCGCAACTCGGGTTCAGGCATTTGCCCTGCGTGGGCATCTCGTCTGTCCAGAGAAAAGATTTATTACATTTCGGGCATTGGATTTTAAACATGAACCATGATTCTCCGGTGTCATTAATCCCGCTTCTCTCTGCTTCGCGGGATATCCCTATATACTTCACACAAGGGACAATTCGACTTACCAATTTCCCTAAACTTCGTTCGTTTTACCACGGCGCTTCGCGCCTGGTATAGTTCGCCTTACGCTTAAAACTTCACTTCGCTCGTTTTCAGCTTGGCTCACTATCAGCGAGTGTCATTAAAAAGTTTTTCAAAGAATTGTTGTTTGCTTTTTGGATAATATATATTGCCTCCGTAATCAACAATCAATTTGCCATCCAGATGATCATTCTCATGTTGGATAACCCGGGCGACATAATCCAAATATCTTTTGTTAATTTTTTCCCCCTTGGCATTTAAAGCGCGCACTTTAATTTCAGGAAAGCGGCTGATCTCAACCTGAATTTCCGGGCAGGAAAGACACCCTTCAGGCATCGTTACCATTTCGCCACGCGCCTGAGTAATCCGTGGATTAACCAACACTTCGAAATCATCGGAATTCTTTATCTTGCCTTTTCCCTCAAAGCCTTTGTTGCGGAAAACAATAATTCGTTTGTTAATGCCGATTTGGGGAGCGGCCAATCCTGAAGCATCACCTCTTTCCAAGAAAGAATCTATTAATGTTTGAATTATTTCCCGCGACTCCTTATCCAAAGGCACGGGTAATTCAACGGATTTTTTCCTTAAGATAGAAGTATCCTTCTTGTCTTCTCCTTCATCATTCCATAGCGCTAAAACTCTTTTGGGGGACATAAAACTTCACCGGAAATGTATTTTTGAGCCATTTATCACCTATTCTTCATTATTTCAAGTAATGAGTCCCAAATTTCAGAAGCAAAGCGCGCTGAAATTTGATGGACGAATTATCCCCGAAGCGGAGCGTAGCGGGATAAGGCGTGAAATGCCATAGTATAATGTGCGAAGCTACATGTGATTACATTATTAATATCTGACGGATAATTTGGTATAATTGTAGCTTGCAATTACCATACGTCTTTTGCTAAACAACAAAAAGGAAAAAAATTATAAAAATGAAATACCAAGTTGAATTCAAAGGATAACGAGGCGGCAAGGAGGAGGCTCCGCAGGCGTATATGATAATACGTTGAGGAAGCCGACGACGATGCCAACAAAGTTAGCCGAAGAAGGCAGCTTGGTATAAGGTGTTATCTTGATTAATCAAATAGTTACCACAATAGCGAAACGGGAATTTGCCCGCTCCTTAAAGTTTGAAGAAGGGATTTTGACGGAATTGCCTTCCTGCAAAGACGAAATAAAGCGCCTCCTCTATATGCATATTCCCTTTTGTGAAGAACTCTGCCCTTACTGCTCCTTTCATCGGATAACTTTTACCGAACCGTTTACACGAAAATATTTTAAAGCTCTGCGCCGGGAAATTAAAATTTATCAAGAAAAAGGTTATAAATTCGAAGGGATTTATGTGGGCGGCGGCACTCCGACCGTGCTTATTGATGAACTAGCGGAAACGCTGAATCTGGCGCGGGAAATTTTTTCTATCCAAGACATATCCGTGGAAACAAATCCCAATCATTTAAATTCCAAGAATATTGAAATCCTGCAGCAAAGCGGAGTCAAAAGACTTTCCGTGGGAGTGCAGACATTCAACGATGATATTCTCAAAAAAATCGGGCGTTATGAAAAGTACGGTTCGGGTGAAGTTATTGCCGAGCGGCTAAAAAATACTCAAAGCTGTTTCGATACTTTAAACGCTGATATGATTTTTAATTTCCCCGGACAAACTTCCGAGATGCTTGATGAAGATTTAGCAATTCTGCTCAATTTAAACATGGAACAAATCACCTTTTATCCTTTGATGATTTCCTCTTTAACACAGGAGATAATGGAAAAAACAGTGGGAGAAGTTGATTTCAGAGGCGAACAAAAATTATACGAACTGATAGTAAGACGCCTGGAAAAATATTATGATTTTTCTTCGGCCTGGTGTTTTTCCCGCAAAAAAGCTCTGATTGATGAATACGTTGTTGACTTCGAAGAATACGCGGGCTTAGGCAGCGGCGCCATCGGCTATCTGCGCGGAACCTGTTACTCCAACACTTTTGACATAGAGGGATATATCGCTTCTCTGGAGGGGGGCAGACTACCTCTGCAGGCTTCCCGTAAGTTTGATCTACATGATCAAATGAGTTATGATTTTTTAATGAAATTGTTCAGCACAAAACTGGACATCACGGCCATGCAGAAAAAATATGAAGGCAGATTTTTAAAAACTCTATGGAAAGAAATTGCCGCCTTTGAAATCGTCAGAGCTTTCCGTTATTTCCCTCCTTATCTGCACTTAACGCCGCGCGGCCGCTATCTCTGGGTAATAATGATGAGAGAATTTTTTATCGCTGTAAATAATTTCCGTGATTATTGCCGTAAACAGGCGAATATTCTATGAAATATTTATACTATGCCTCTGTCATGCCGTTGAAGAACGGCATCCAGAAAATAACTGGATTCCCGCCTGCGCGGGAATGACAATAAGGAGAATTATGGATGATTTAAGAAAAGAAATGTTAAAGACATTGCCAAAAATTGACGAAGTTCTTTTGATTCTGGAAAAGCAGAATATCTATGATCTGGCGCCGCGCGACATCGTCAAAGAAACCTGCCGCAAGGTTGTGCAGGATCTAAGAGATAAAATTGTCAATGCCAAGAAAAAGATTTCTGTGGAATCTTGTCCCGATGCGGCATCAGTCGCCAGCGAGGTAGAAAAGTCAATTAAAGGATTATACCGCTACAGTCTGCGCCGTGTGGTTAACGCCACTGGTGTTATCCTGCACACAAACCTGGGCCGTGCGCCTCTCTGCCCTGAAGCTCTGCAAAGAATTGTGGAAGTGGGCAGCAGCTATTCCAATCTGGAATTTGATTTAGCCAAAGGGGAACGGGGACAGCGCTACGATCATGTCAGTTCGCTGATCTGCGCACTCACCGGAGCCGAAGACGCGTTAATCGTCAACAACAATGCCGCGGCCGTTTTGCTGGTTCTCAATACTCTGGCCGAGAAAAAAGAAGCAATCGTATCGCGGGGTGAACTCATCGAAATCGGCGGCGAATTCCGCATCCCGGAAATAATGAAAAAAAGCGCTTCCAAACTTCGCGAAGTGGGAACCACCAACCGTACGCGCCTCGGCGACTACGAAAAAGCCGTCAATGACAAAACGGGCCTGATTATGAAAGTACACACCAGCAACTTTCGTATCGTCGGCTTTACCGAAGAAGCGGATATCGAATCTCTGGTGGCCTTGGGAAAAAGCCGCGGCGTTCCGGTCATGGACGATCTGGGCAGCGGCTGTTTGATTGATCTCGATCAATACGGCCTTCAGCATGAGCCCACTGTTCGCGAAGCTCTGGCTACAGGGATTGATGTTGTCACCTTCAGCGGCGATAAATTGCTGGGCGGTCCGCAGGCGGGAATTATTGTCGGCAAAAAAGATGTGTTGGAGAAAATCAAAAAGAATCCTCTAAACCGCGCTCTCCGCATTGATAAATTCACACTGGCCGCGCTGGAAGCCACATTAATGCATTATCTAAATCCCGTTTCCGCGGTAAATAAATTGAGGTCGTTGAAGGCTTTGACCGAACCTGTCGCCGCGGTTAAAAAACGCGCCGAAAAACTAATCACGAAATTGCAGAAGGAAAATTTCGACTCGCTGAAATTCTCTCTGCGGGAAGATTTTGCGGCGGCCGGAGGCGGGTCATTACCTACTCAACAAATTCCAACCATTTTAGTCGGCGTTAAAAACAAAAAAATGACAGCCAGTAAAATGGAAGAAAAACTGCGCAAAATCGATGTGCCCGTAATCGTCCGGGTGGATAAGGATGAAATCCTGTTTGATTTGCGGACTGTGGCTGAAGATGACTTTGATTTCATCATCGAAGGGTTGAAACAAATAAGCATCTAAACACTGTCATTCCCGCCTCTGAGCGGGAATCCAAAATTATTTTCCCGCCCCTGGCGGGCGGGAATTAAAGGGCGGGGGATTTAAACAATTATTTTTCACCCTCCCTCTATCCCTCTACCCTAAAGGGCACTATAGCCCTCAAGGGAGGGAAGATTTATGGAGAGTAATAATTTGTCCACCGAAACTCAGCAATCAACAGAAATACAGTTTACAATAGATAAAAGCCAAATCGGGCAGAGGCTTGATATTTTTCTGGCACAAGTCGAACCAACCATTTCCCGCTCGCATGTCAAACATGTGATTGAAGAAGGCGATGTGCTGGTTAACGGTAAAACACCTAAAGTGAGTCAGAAACTAAAAGAAGGCGATGTCATTATCCTGACTCAAAGGCCGCCGCAAGAGGCAACGGCAGTCGCGCAGGAAATGCCCCTTAATATTGTTTATGAAGACGAAGCGATTATTGTGATCAATAAACCGGCGGGATTGGTGGTGCATCCGGCGCCGGGCAACGCTGATAAAACGCTCGTCAACGCTCTGCTCTTTCATTGCCATGATTTGTCGGGAATCGGCGGTGTTCTGCGTCCGGGCATAGTGCACAGGCTGGATAAAGATACCTCCGGGCTGATTGTGGCGGCAAAATCAGATGACGCGCATCGTCAACTGTCGGCGCAGTTTGAAAAACATGATGTGCACAAAAAATATCTGGCGCTGGTCTGGGGCGATGTGAAAGGCAATCATGGAGAAATTGTTCTGCCTGTCGGCAGGCATACTACCAATCGTAAAAAGATGTCCACGAAAAGTAAGCGGGGCAAAGATGCCCTCACTCTTTGGAAAGTGCGCGAACGCTTCGGTGTTGTTACCTTGCTGGAAGTGGAAATTAAAACCGGGCGCACGCATCAGATTCGCGTGCATTTGTCCGATCGCGGATATCCGGTTATCGGCGACGCAGTCTACGGCAACTCCGCCAAAATCAAAACAGTTAAAGATCCCCTGCTGAAGGCAAAGATCAAAGAGTTTAACCGGCAGGCCCTGCACGCGGCACAGCTTTCTTTCATCCATCCGCAAAAGAACGAGCGGATGTTATTTACCGCGGATATGCCGCAGGACTTGGCTGATTTGTGCGCGCAACTGCGCTTAAGCGTTAAGTCGGTTGACTCAAAAACCGATCTGTGGAAACATAAATTACAGATATGATCACATCCCGCTGCGCTTCGCTTCGGGGATAATTCGACCAGCAAGCTTCAGCGCACTTTGTTTCTGAAGCTTGGGTCTCATTAGGTAAAAAATGCTTAGCCTGACTAAAATACATTCCATAGAATATCTGAAATCTTCACTTTTGAATGAGTGCGATTTTTTAACTCACGCCTTTTGTACAAGACTTGGCGGCGTCTCGGAAGACGAATACGCTTCTCTCAACATAAGTTTCAAGGAAGGCGATCTAGAAAGCATGGTTTTGCAGAATTGGAACCGTCTGGCCATGGCATTTGCCATACCGATGGAGAATTTTCTCACCTTAAACCAGGTTCACGGCGATGATATTTTTGTCATAAAGCCGTTTGGCGAATATTTTCCTTCGGATGGATCTCTGAATTACGACGCCATTGTCACCAGCCGTGACAATCTGGCTATCTGCATCAAGACGGCGGATTGTGTGCCGGTTTTTTTTGTCGATCGGATGAAAAAAATCATCGCCGTTGTTCATGCCGGCTGGAAAAGCACCGCGCTGGAAATCACCACCAAGGTTATCCGCCTGCTCCAGAAAAAATATGATTCGTCTCCGCGGGACATTCTAGCGGCTATCGGCCCGGCCATAGGCAAATGCTGTCTTGAACTTGACGCCACATCGGCAAATACTTTTTTCAATCAGGAAGATCATGAAGCGTTTTTATTCTCCGGCTCCAGACCGAATAAATGGATGCTCGATTTAGCCGAATGCAACCGCAGACAAATTCTGAATTGCGGCATTCCCGAAGCAAACATAGATGTCTCTGATTTGTGCACTTCCTGCCGCCAGGATTTATTTTTTTCACACCGGGGCTCGGGCGGAATCACGGGCAGACAGGTTAATTTTATGATAATCAAGGGAGATGCCCCCTGCCGCGTTCTGACTGTTGGCAGCGAAGACCCGCGGATGCAATAAAACAAGGTATTGACAGTATCACTTTTCAGCGTTAATTAAGACCATCGCCTTAAAAAACGATTACGTTTCTAAATCAATGATGATATCGCGGCGGCTAGGAGGAGGCGACGAGGCGTATTGTACACGCGTGACCTTCAGGTTATACGTTGAGGAAGCCGACGACGACGCCAACAAAGATAGCGCTTGATTTAGAAATGGAACAAAGGAGCAAGCAAATGATTATCGTTACGGGTGGCGCCGGATTTATCGGCAGCGCTTTTGTCTGGAAGCTCAATCAGGAAGGCTTCGATGATATTGTCATAGTTGATCAACTGGGAACGGACGATAAATGGAAAAATCTGGTTAACCTGCGTTTTGCTGATTACATCCATAAAGACGATTTTTTACAGATGATTTGCAGTGATAACGTCCCTTCTAAAATCAGCGCCATTGTGCACATGGGAGCCTGCTCATCCACTACCGAACGCAACGCTGATTATCTCTGGAATAACAATTACCTTTACACAAAAGCGCTGACAGAATGGTCTTTAAAGCGCGGCATCCGGTTTGTTTATGCCAGTTCGGCAGCGACTTACGGCGACGGGAAGCAGGGCTTCTCCGATGACCACAGCAAAATAAGTCGACTCAGACCGATTAATATGTACGGCTACTCCAAACAGGTATTCGATCTTTGGTTGTTGCGTCGGAAGCTTGAAAACAAAATGGCGGGAATAAAATTTTTCAACGTCTTCGGGCCCAACGAATATCATAAGGGTGACATGACCAGTGTAATTTTCAAAGCGTTCCATCAAATAAAAGAAACCGGCAAGGTTAAACTTTTCAAATCTTATAAAAAAGAATACAAAGACGGCGGACAGATGCGCGATTTTGTTTATGTCAAAGATTGTGTAGATGCTCTGTGGTGGCTTTTGAATAATCCGAAGGTAAACGGTATTTTTAATCTGGGAACGGGAAAGGCCAGAACATGGAACGACTTAATCAAGGCCGTTTTCGCGGCAATGAAGAAAAAAACAAACATAGAATATATCGCCATGCCTGAAGCTTTGCGCAATCAATACCAATATTTTACGCAGGCGGAAATGAAAAAACTCAAAGCCGCGGGTTGTCCGGTGAAATTTTCTTCGCTGGAAGATTCCGTCCTAGATTACGTGGTAAACTATTTACAAAAAGATGATCAACATTTAGGGAAGTAAATAATATGCATTTCATTCAATTATACTGTTTAAAACGACTTCGTAAAAAGCTCCAGAGACAAGGCGCACAAATCCAGAGGAGTGAGGCCTACCTTTTCGTAGGCCGCAATGACGAAGGATGCAGTGCAACGCAGTATATGGATTTTTTACGGAGCCGTCTATGAAAAGAGATGTTGTTTGCATAATCCCATCGCGATATGAATCGAGCCGGTTTCCGGGCAAGCCTCTGGCCGATCTTTGCGGCAAACCGATGATTCAGCATGTTTACGAACGTGTGGCAAAAGCCAAGGCTGTCCCTTATGTAGCGGTGGCCACCGACGATAAGCGGATATTCGACTCAGTAAAAAATTTCGGCGGCAATGCCGTGATGACGGCAACAACGCATCGCTCCGGAACGGACAGAATTGCCGAAGCTGTCAGAACCCTGAATCTTTCCGCCGACGCAATTATTGTCAACATTCAGGGTGATCAGCCGATTTTCGAACCGGCGCAGGTTGACGAAGTTATTCAGCCGCTCCTTGATGATCCTTCCATCAATATGTCCACACTGATTTATAAAATTATTCTTGATGAAGAAATAACTCATCCGCACGCGGTCAAGGTTGTTCTCGATCACAATAATTTCGCCTTGTATTTTTCGCGCGCGACTATTCCCTATGTGCGCGACAAATCTCTGAAAGCCGATTACCCATGATTCCGTGGAAGTGGACAACAAGCAGGAATTGGAAAAAGTCCGCCGGATACTTACGGCAAAAAAATAGAGCCAAAATATGAAATACCCAAAAATCAAGCTGGCATTTAAAGCAACGCTGGCGTGTGTATTCTTTCTGCTTATCGCCGCATTGCCCGGCAACGCCGCCGAAATTGACGACAGTCTGGCAAAATGCGCGGCAATCAAAAATGACAATGCCGCGAGATTGAAATGTTTCGATGATCTGGCAAATAAACAACCTGCCGCAAAAGAAGCTGTTACCGCGATCCCTGATAAAAAAGTGACGATAAAAGATCCTGCAGCAAAATATTCTATTATAAATATCCCTGCTGAAAAGAAAGATGTCGCCCCTATTCCCGCTGAAAAAGCGGGAATAAAAGAGCCTGCCGCGGAGAAAAAGGTTGTTTCTGTTATGGAAAAATATTGGGACATGAGCCTTGATCCCAAAAAGGAAAGAAATATTTTTGCGCTTTGGCCATACCGTCCCAATTATTTCTTGCCGCTTGCCTATAATTCATCACCCAATGATGACACGGATCTGGATTTTGATCCTGACGCCAAAGCACAGCGCAACGAGGTAAAATTTCAATTGAGTTTTAAATTTAAAATCTGGAGAGATATTATAAGAAGTCCAGCAATAAAAGACATTATCGAAAAAAGTACCGGAATCAGAGGAATTGATATCTGGATAGCCTACACACAGCAATCGTTCTGGCAGCTTTACAATTCGGCATTTTCCGCGCCCTTCAGAGACACCAACTACGAACCGGAACTGCTTTTTAATTTCCGTGTGCAACGTGAAATTCCCGGTCTTATGGGAACGAAACTGCAATTTATAAATTTCGGATTTAATCATCAATCCAACGGCCGTTCTGAGCCGCTTTCCCGCAGTTGGAACCGTATTGTCGCCAATGTTGGTTTGGAAAAGGATAATTTCGGCCTGATGTTAAAAACATGGTACCGGATTCCTGAAAACGAAACAAACGATGACAATCCCGATATCACCCGATATACCGGATATGGCGAACTATGGGGAACGCTATACTGGAGAAATCAGCGGTTTGCCGTGATGCTGCGCAATAATTTACGGTCGGAAAATTTGGGGGCGATTCAACTGGAGTGGAGCATCCCGCTATCCTCAATTAACGAAAATCTGGCAAGGAAGATCAGCCTCTATGTGCAGTATTTCAATGGTTACGGAGAAAGCTTGCTTGACTATAACAAAAGCACCAATCGTATTAGTGCTGGTTTGATGCTGGCAGACTGGAACTGATGCTGGCTCCAAATCAAAGCGCTATAAGTGTTGTCAGCGTCATCGTTTCCTCAACGTGCGGAATGTTTCCAAAGCTTTCTTTGGGGTTCATACCCGTGATTTCTATGGACTACCGACTACGGCAAAAATATCTCTGTTGCGTAATCTAACCAATTAATGTAAATTGTTACCACAACGTTGGGAACTTGTTTAAAGGGAGGACCTATATGAGCGCAGATTTCTCTCTGAAGTTTAATGGCAAGTACATCCATATTGTACATCCGCCGGACTATGTAATCTCACCGGAAAGCAATGAAAAGTTATGGACGGAATTAGCCCTGGCATGTCGAAAGTACAACTGCCTGAAAGTTCTCGCTGAGGGCACTAAACAAAAAAGAAGAATTAATTCAATGGAAGCGTTCCAATCCGGCTCCCAGGCATCGGAATCTATACCGGGTCTGACCATGGCGATCTGCATTGACAAATACGTTACTGACGAAACAACAAAATTTTTCACTAATGTTGCCTATAACAGAGGTGCCCGCATCGAATTTTTCAACGACAAGAAAAAAGCCCTCAAATGGCTCGGCTTCAAAGACACCGACTAAATCCATTACCAACTGCATAAAAAAATCAAAGTTCTGATATTTATTGTTAAGTGTTAAGATGGACAATGAAGAAGAAAAGGGATTGATAGCTCAGATTAAAAAGGCTATTGCTCTTAGCAGAGGGTATGCTGACCATTTTTGCTGGCCTCTAGATCGTAATCTGGAGGAGTATGGTATTGCAAAGATATTCTCTGAATCTCTTGAAGATAAGGGGCAGTTGTTTTTTGATCGCAACAGTCTAAGGGAACGCGGTCGAGGTAATGACCCTCCGGATTGTGAGGCTACAGATCTGCTTGGGAAACATATTGGAATTGAAGTAACAGAACTAGTTGATCCTGTTGCCATACAGAGATTGAAAATCTCCGGCTTATATGAATGGGCTGAATGGGACAGGCCCAAGATAATCCGCGCCATCGATGAAAGGCTCAAGGCCAAAGACATACCTGCCAAGATCAAAGGCGGACCTTATGCAAACTACATCATCATTATACATACGGATGAACCATACTTGAATGAGACTTATGTTAATAGTCTATTAAGAAACATTAATTTTGAGAAAAGGAAGTTAATTAACAGAGCATTCTTGCTTCTTTCGTATGATCCAAAAGTCAAAAAATACCCATATGTAGAACTAACATTTAGCACTTAACATGACTATATAGTCGACCGCCGAAGGATTATATCATTAGGGCTGTTCAAAAATGTTCAGATGCAAGGCGCGCAAAAAGCGCACTGCGAGGCGTATATTTTAATACGTTGAGCGGTGCGGTTTGCAGCGCAACAACGCAGGTGAGCGTTTTTCAACAGCCCAATCAGTCTTTGAAGATTGCGCCGGTTGAGGCGGAAGTAACCAATTTCGCATACCTCGCCAGATAGCCTGTAGTTATCCTCGGTTTGAACGGTTTCAAAGCTTTTCTTCGTCTGGCTAATTCCTGCTCGCTTACTTTCAGGTTCAGCTTCTTGGCCGGAATATCAATGGCGATGATGTCGACTTCCTTAACGAGCGCGATCGGACCGCCTTCCGCAGCTTCGGGCGAAATATGGCCTATTGCCGCGCCCTGTGTGCCTCCGCTGAAACGTCCGTCCGTCAAAAGCGCCACTGTCTTATCCAGCCCCATACCCACGATAGCAGAAGTGGGAGAGAGCATTTCTCTCATGCCCGGCCCGCCTTTGGGACCTTCATAACGGATAACCACAATGTCGCCGCCTTTAATTTTGCCGCCCAGGATGGCCGCAATGGCGTTATCTTCACAATCAAACACGCGGGCTCTGCTTTCATTTTTCTGCATAGCCGGCGCGACCGCCGATTGCTTGACCACGGCTCCGTCCGGCGCGAGATTGCCGCGCAAAATCGCGATGCCGCCCTGCTGTGAATAGGCATTTTTCAAGGTTCTGATGACATCCGTATTCAAAACACGGGCGCGCTTTATATTGTCGCCGACCGTTTTGCCGGTTACCGTCATTGCCTTTTCATCAATAACGCCAACAGCGCTGATTACTTTCATCACCGCCTGGATGCCTCCCGCCGTATCCAAATCTTCAATATGGTGATGTCCCGCGGGGCTCAGCTTGCAGAGATTAGGAGTCTTCTCGCTTATTTTATTAAAGAGGTTCAAATCAAGCTTGATTCCCGCTTCATGGGCGATGGCGGGAATATGCAACACTGTATTGGTGGAACATCCCAGCGCCATATCCACAGCGATGGCGTTTTTAAAAGCGGCCAGCGTGGCAATGTCGCGCGGTCTGACGTTGCGCTTGAGCAAATCCATGATTTTCATTCCGGCATGTTTGGCCAGCCGGTGACGTGAAGCCAGCACCGCGGGAATTGTTCCGTGGCCGGGCAACCCCAGACCCAATGCTTCCGTGACACAGTTCATGGAATTGGCCGTGTACATGCCGGAGCAGGAACCGCATCCCGGGCAGGCGCAATCTTCGAGTTGCTTGAGCGCGGCGGCTGTCATTTTCTTGACTTTGACGGCGCCCACGCCTTCAAAAACAGTGATGAGATCAACGGCTTTGCCCTTAAGTTTTCCCGCCATCATCGGGCCGCCGCTGATGAAAATCGCGGGAATGTTCAGGCGCAATGCGGCCATGAGCATACCGGGAATGATTTTATCGCAATTGGGAATGAAAACAAGCGCGTCAAACGGATGAGCCATCGCCATGATTTCGATGGAATCGGCAATCAGCTCGCGGCTGGCCAGTGAATATTTCATGCCGGCATGTCCCATCGCTATGCCGTCGCAAACGCCGATGACCGGAAATTCCACGGGTGTTCCGCCGGCCATACGGATTCCCGCTTTGACATCCTGAGTGATTAAATCCAGATGGATGTGTCCGGGAATGATTTCATTGGCCGAATTGACCACGCCGATCAACGGTCGCGCAATTTCTTCATCCGTGTAGCCCATCGCCTTAAAAAGTGAACGATGCGGCGCCCGCTCAAAACCTTTTTTCATGAGATCGCTTCTCATTGTTTTCTCTCCCCCTTGATTTTAAAAATAATTATTCATGTCATTCCGAGGAATCCCGACTTGTCGGGGTGACGAGGAATCTTGCTTTCTCAATAAACACAAGATTGCCACGTTCACTGTCGTGAACTCGCAATGACAAAATTGAACTTTGAAAGGGTTTGTAAAAAGCTCCAGATGCAAGGCGCGCAAAAAGCCGAACCGCGAGGCGTATATTTTCATACGTTGAGCGGTGCGGTTTGCAGCGCAACACAGCAGATGGACTTTTTACGAGCCCGCTATTACTTTTTCCTTTTTTCCGGCCGTAACTCTCTGACGGCGGATCCCGCTTTCCACATTTCCGAATCATGTATTGCTTTGAGTTCTTTTTCCAGTTTAACCTTGTAATCCGGAGCGCTGTTGACTCTCAATACGATTTCCGTTTCCTTGCCGGTCGCGACGGACTTATAAAGTTCGGCAAACACCGGCGCTACCGCTTTACGGAATTTATGTCGCCAATCCAGGGCACCGCGCTGAGCCGTGGCGGAGCAATTAGCATACATCCAATCCATGCCGTTTTCCGCGACCAGTCGAATAAGGCTCTGCGTCAGCTCTTCCACCGTTTCGTTGAAGGATTCGCTGGGACTGTGGCCGTGTTTGCGCAATTCATTGTACTGCGCTTCCATTACTCCCGCCAGGCAGCCCATGAGCACTCCGCGTTCTCCGGTCAAATCACTGTAGACTTCCATCTGAAAGGTTGTCGGGAACAAGAACCCTGAACCGATGGCTATACCCAGAGCAATTGTCCGCTCCATCGCGCGGCCCGTGGCATCCTGATGCACTGCAAAGCTGGAGTTTATACCACTGCCGTCCAGAAAATTTCTGCGGACACTGGTTCCCGATCCTTTGGGCGCGACCATAATAACATCAACAAAAGCAGGCGGAATAACGCCGGTCTGTTTTTTATACACAACGGAGAAACCGTGCGAGAAGTAAAGAGCGTCACCCTTCTTCAGATTAGCCTTAACTTTGGGCCAGAGAATCTTTTGGGCAGCATCGGAAACAAGATATTGAATAATCGTGCCGCGCTGGACTGCTTCTTCAATGGGGAAAAGTGTTTTGCCCGGCACCCAGCCGTCCGCGATGGCCTTCTTCCAGTATCGCTTATCTTCTTTTGCCTGACCGATAATTACATTGATGCCGTTATCTCTCATATTAAAAGCCTGTGCCGGCCCCTGAACTCCGTAACCCAGCACCGCTACTACTTCTTTTTTTAAAACTTTCTGAGCTTTTTTCAGAGAAAATTCTTTCGCTGTTATGACATCCTCAAGGACGCCGCCAAAATTAATTTTTGCCATGATAACCCCCTATAATATTGATAAAGTTTAATTGCTTGTTCATACCCATAATTAATTTTCCAGATTCAACGCTATAATTCCTGTTCTCGTTATATCGGCAATGCCCAGAGGCGTAAGCCGCGCAAGAGCGAAATCAATCTGTGACTGATCGCCGGTTATTTCCAAAATTATATATGTATCAGCGGACACTATTATTTTCCATTTATTTGTGTCAACCGCTTTCTTTATCTGTTCTTTTTTGTCCGCTGTTACATTCAGGCGGACGAGAATCAGTTCGCGGTGAATTGATTCCACATTGGTTAAATCATCAACCTGAATAACATCAACAAGTCTTTGCAATTGATTTTCAATACGAGTGACCGTTTCCTGACTGCCCACGGTGGTCATGACTATCTTTGAAATTTCGTATTGCATTGTCGTATTCACACTCAGGCTTTCAATGTTATAACCTTTACCGCCCAAAGTCCCGGCAATTCTGGCCAGCACGTCCGGCTTGTTGTGAACAAGTATTGAAATTATGTGCTCTTTTTTTTCCATCTTTTCCCTCACCATTTATTTATTATTTTAACACCTCTTATTTAAAGACTTTGTCAAATAACCTAAAGGTCACGCGAGTTCCAGAGGCAAGGCGCGCGAAGCCTGAGAAGTGAGGCGTATTTTTCGCATACGCCGCAACGCCGAAGGATGAAGCGCAACGCAGCATCTGGGCTTTTCACGAAGTCTTTAGTTTATCATTTCTCTGCTCCCTAATGACATGTTGCTAATCGAATCACCCGGATGCACCATGGGGTAAACGCATTCTTCGCGCGACACCCGGAAATCCATCAGCACCGGCTTGTCGAGGGATAGCCCCTGCTTTAGGACAGCTTCCACCTCTTCCGGTTTAGTGGCGCGCAGTCCCACAACGCCGAACGCCTCCGCCAATTTCACAAAGTCGGGGGCGTAAGTCATATCCGTGTGCGAATAGCGCTTTTCGTAGAACAATTCCTGCCACTGGCGCACCATTCCCAGATAGCCATTGTTCAACAAAACTATTTTCACATTGATTTTATATTGCGCGGCGGTGGCCAATTCCTGAATATTCATCTGAATACTGCCGTCGCCGGCTATATCAACGACATGTTTATCAGGGAAAGCGCATTTGACTCCAATTGCCGCGGGCAGGCCAAAGCCCATCGTTCCCAATCCGCCCGAGGAAACAAAAGTATTGGGATTATCAAAAGGAAAGAACTGCGCTGTCCACATCTGATTCTGACCGACTTCCGTTGTGATAATCGCGTCGCCTTTAGTCAATTTGTGCAGAGTTTCAATTACAAACTGCGGCTTGATTACTTTGCCGTTCTGGCAATACGTCAGCGGTACCTTTTCCTTCCATTCGGCAATTTGCCCCAGCCATTCCTGCCGCGGGGATGCTTCATATGTGTAATTGTGCTCATCCATGAATTTAATCACATCTTTCAGTACCGCTCCTGTATCGCCGATTATCGGCATATCAACAGTAACATTTTTGTTAATGGATGATGGGTCAATATCAATCTGGACGATTTTGGCGTTGGCGGCGAATGTTTCAATAGTGCCGGTAACCCTGTCGTCAAATCTAACACCCACGGCAATGAGCAGATCGCAGTGGCTGACAGCCATATTCGCGTAATAAGTACCATGCATTCCCAGCATCCCCAGCCAGAGCGGATCGGTCCCCGGAAAAGAACCAAGCCCCATCAAAGTGCCTGTAACGGGAATCTGATATTTTCTGGCAAGCTGGGTCAGTTGCGCGGAAGCCTTTCCCAGAATAACACCGCCTCCAGTCATTACCAGAGGTCTTTTAGCCACAGTCAGCATTTCAAATAAATTGGCCATTTTCTTGGGAGCCGGTTTATATGCCGCCTCGTAATTTCTAATTTTTATATTGGCGGGGTCGTATTCCGTTTCCGCCACCATTACATTTTTGGGCAAATCAATTAAAACAGGACCTGGCCTGCCCGAGCGGGCTATATGAAAAGCTTCTTTAATCGTTGGACCAAGATCTTCAATATTGCGCACCAGAAAATTATGTTTGGTGCAGGGACGTGTTATCCCCGTGATATCGCATTCCTGAAAAGCGTCATTGCCGATAAGCCCCGTGGGTACCTGCCCCGTGAAAACGACAAGAGGAATGGAATCCATATTAGCAGTGGCAATTCCGGTAACAGTATTGGTTGCGCCGGGACCGGACGTAACCAGACACACGCCTACTTTTCCGGTAGAGCGGGCGTAGCCGTCAGCGGCATGCACGGCGCCCTGCTCATGCCGGACTAAAATATGTTTCATATTACTTTTATAAAGCTGATCGTAGATATCAAGAACGGCTCCTCCGGGATACCCGAAGATAATCTCAACCTTTTCTTCTTCGAGAGCCTTCAGCAGTATTTGTGTTCCCTTCAGTTTCATTCTATGTCCCCCTATTTTAAATATTCAAATAAATTTTTTTGTCATTGCGAGGCGGCTCTCAGACGCCGTGGCAATCTTAAAAAAAGATTTCTCGCTTCGCTTCGAAATGACACAAAAAGCAATTTTTCAAAGTTCAAATCCCCGATCCCACTACGCTGCGCTCCGGGGATTGTTCGTTCTGCAAATTTCAGCGTGCTTCGCTTCTGAAATTTGGAACTCACAAAAAAAAGCCGCCAGTTTCTTTAGGAAAAAGCGGCTTTTTGCCTGAAACAACAAAGCCGCGGGCTTCAGGAGCCTGCGGCTTGTATCTTCTGTTTTTATTTCTTAAAGATACAGAGCGGCAGACCCCGTAAGTACGATTACTACGAGTACCAATACTTTGTTAAGTATCCGGATGATGCCGCTTTCTAAAACTTTAAGAAACATAAAACTTCATTCCGTTAAATTGATTTGTGCATTCAATAGCGAAAAATAAAAAGTTTGTCAACCATATTTTTTAGTTTATGTAATAACTATCTCTCCGGCAGCCTATTTTACCGGAATAAATCTTCCTTTTCGTCGTTCATGGCGCCGACACTTTCTTTGGGCGTTGCGCCTTCGAGAAATGCTTCGAAAATAGTTCCCGGTCCGCTAGACGGTTTTCCGGTCTGGGAATCAACTTTGATAAATACAATACCTTCCGGCGTGGGAAATGATTCCGCAGGTATCTTTTGCAAAGCTTTTTCCATGAAATAAAGCCAGATGGGAGCAGCCGCTCTTCCGCCTACTTCCTGCTTTCCCAAAGAAGCTTCCTGATCGAAACCAACCCAGACTCCGGCAATCAGGGAAGGAGTCGCGCCGATAAACCAGGCGTCGCGAGTGTCATTCGTCGTTCCGGTTTTCGCGGCAACCGGTCTGCCTATGCTTCTAGCCCGCGTACCGGTGCCTCTGACCACAACGTCCTGCATAACGTAAGTAGTGATGAAAGCTATCCGGGGATCAATCACCTGTTCGGACTGAATCTTCGTCTCTTCAAAAACATTGCCGGTGCGGTCAACAATTTTTTTAATGAAATAAGGTGTTACTTTTTTGCCCTGATTCGCCAGAACACCGTAAGCCTGAACGAGTTCCTGCAAAGTTACTCCGGATACGCCCAACGCCAACGACAGCGTCCGGACAAGAGGCGAGGTAATTCCCATGTTCATGGCGTATGAAACCGCGTAATCCACCCCTATTTCCTGCAAAATTTTAACTGTCACAACATTGCGTGATAGAACAAGCGCGGTCCTCATGGTAATCGGACCCATGAATTTATCATCAAAATTTTTCGGCTTCCAGAGTCCGCCTTCCTGAGACACATCCTCCAGAGCTATAGGAGAATCAACAAATCGCGTCGAAGGACCCAAACCCTTGTCAAAAGCCGCCGTGTAGATAAGGGGTTTAAAAGCGGAGCCGGGCTGTCTGCGTGATTGTGTCGCGCGGTTAAATTCGCTTTTACTGAAATCACGCCCCCCGACCATCGCCCGAACAGCGCCGGTTTTCACGTCCATGCAAAATAGCGCGCCCTGAACAAGCTTGGGTTGATATTTTTCCCTTTCTTCCAATTCCGTCAGGCCTTTTTCCACGGCGTCACGCGCGTATTTCTGCGCGTTTAGATCCAAAGTCGTGTAGATGGAAAGACCTTCCTTGTAAAGCACGTCCGCGCCGTATTTTTCCTGCACGTAGCGCCGGACATTTTCTACAAAATAAGCGGCAACCTTGTCTTTTGGTTTTATTGAACGCAATTTAAGAGGAGCTTCCGACGCCTTTTTCATTTCGTCCTGCGATATGTAACCGTCTTCCATCATGCGCGTGAGAACGTAAATTTGTCTTTGCTTGGCTTTGTCATAATGAAGAAACGGGGAATAATTACTGGGAGCTTTAGGCAGACCGGCCAGCATGGCCGCCTCATGCAGTTTCAGATCCTTGGCGTTTTTACCGAAGTAACCTAATGCTGCCGATTCTATTCCGTAAGTGCCGTGTCCCAGATAAATCTGGTTTAAATATAAATTCAGGATTTCATCTTTATTCAGATATTTATCAATTTTATAAGCAAGAATCGCTTCCTTAATTTTACGCGTGTATTTCTTTTCCGGCGAAAGATACATCATCTTGGCCACCTGCTGCGTGATGGTGCTGCCGCCCTGAATGATATGCCCCGCTTCAATATTTTTAAATACCGCGCGAAAGATGCTTTGTATATCCAGCCCCTGATGTTCATAAAAACGGGAATCTTCCGAGGCGACAAAAGCGTAGCGGACTATCTTCGGAACTTCAGCGATCCGGACAAGCTTTCTGTCTTCCAGAAAAAATTCGTCAATGAGTTCGTTGTTATCATCATAAACACGGGAGGCAATGCTGGGACGATAATCTTTGAGTGTGTCAATGCCCGGCAAATCCATGGTAAAAGAATAGTAGCCGATAGCTCCGCCAATTGTAACCAGTAACGTAACAACGATCACGCCAAGAAAAATATTAAGAAGTTTGGAAAGTTTTATAACTTCCCCTTCATTTCTATTATTTGATTTTTTACGGCGCAGCGGCATATTTTTTACCTGTTATCATTCATTATTTTCTTCATTATTTTCAGGAGTTGCTTTTTTCTTTTCAGCAAATCTCACCACAAATATACTTATTTCATACAAAAACATCAAGGGGATTGCCATTAATATCTGGCTCAAAGCATCCGGTGAAGGCGTTAAGATGGCGGCAACTATAAAAATAACTAAAATAGCGTACCTTCGTTGTTTGGAAAGCATTTTGGCATTTACTATACCCAGTTTGGCCAGGAAGAACATAAATATCGGTAATTCAAAAGACACGCCGAATCCCAGCAAAAATGTCACAAAAAGTGACAGATAATCTTTAAAAGAAAGCATCGCCTGTAAATATTTATTATTAAAACTGACAAAAAATTCAAAGGCGGGAGGCAGGGCAATGAAATATCCGAATAAAACACCGCTTATAAAAAGAAAGGATGAGGAAATCACAAAAGGAACCACATATTTTTTTTCCTTAGGCAATAACCCCGGCGAAATAAATTTCCATATCTGATAAAGGATAAACGGACTCGTGATTATCAGGGAAGCAAAAAAAGCTACCTTCATATAAGTAAAGAAAGCTTCCGTTAAGCCCGTATAAATCAGATAACTGCTCTTGGGCAAAACCTTGGTTAGGGGTCTGGTAACGATATCAAAAATCAAATCTTTATAATAATAACAGACGCCGAAACCGATGCCGACAGCGGCTAAAGAACGGGTGAGTCTTTTGCGCAGTTCCACCAAATGTTCGGTCAGGGACATTTTGTGATCTTCGTTCGTTTCCGAAGTTTCTGTAGTTTCCGCTGTTTCCATAATCTGAAGCATTGCCTGTTTTCTGCTTTAAAATGTAGGGGGAATTATTTTAAAATTATTGTTTTGGGGAAATTTTATCAGATGAATCGATTTTTGTTTCTTCAGCATCCGGCTTCTTCATTAAAAGAGAATCCTTCCAGCCGTCGTCATCTTGTTTTTTATCTTCTTTCAGTGTTTCTTTGAGGTCATCGGTTATTCCCTCCGTTGCCTTTTTGAATTCGCTGAAGCCTTTGCCCAGAGTTTTAGCCAGGTCCGGCAGTTTTTTGGGCCCCACAATGATCAGGGCAATAATTGCAATTATAATAAGCTCCTGCATCCCTATGCCAAACATTGATCGTTAACTCCTCAAAAAATTTACACATTACCCTATATATTGATTGCTGTTTTTGTCAATATCTTTTACGATTGATCTTGGTAAGAAGTAAAGCTGAGGGGAAATGTTTTGCTCTTTAAAGCCATTTATGATAAATGACCCACAGTTTTTATGTGGAAACAACAAAACAAGGTAAAAAATGTCCAAAAAAACAGGCGTTGTCAAAGATAACAGGTATTTACAGCATTCGGCCGGATTTGCCCATCCGGAAAGCCCGGAAAGGCTGGCCGCGATTTATGAGATGCTGGATAATCCCCTTATGTCCTGGAAATTTACGCAAATAGAACCGCGTGAAGCCACCCACAAAGAAATCGAAACAATTCATGCCCCTTCCTATGTGGAATTTATCGCGAGCACCGCGGGCAAGCGTAGTGTTTATCTCGATCCCGACACGGCCACCTCTCCGGAAACCTACGAAATAGCAAAACTAGCGGTTGGCGGAGTCTGCAACGCCATTGACAGCGTTATGGAAGGAGAAGTTGATAACGCTTTTGCTTTTGTGCGGCCTCCGGGACACCACGCGGAAAGAGATACTGCCGCCGGTTTCTGTGTTTTTAATAATATCGCCATCGGGGCAATGCACGCCATTTCCAAATATAATCTAAAAAGAATCCTGATAGTTGATTGGGATTTGCATCACGGCAACGGCACCCAGCACAGTTTTTACGGCGATCAGCGCGTTTTATATTTTTCCACGCACCAGTATCCCTATTATCCGGGAACTGGAAGTATGCAAGAAATCGGCCGCGGCCATGGAGAATATTACACGATTAATGTTCCATTAAGCGCCGGCGCGGGAGACGCGTCCTTCGTCAAAATATTCCGTAAAATTTTACAACCCGCGGCGCTGGAGTTTAAACCGGACCTTATTTTATTATCCGCCGGTTTCGATACCTATTTTCAAGACCCGCTGGGCGGAATGCGCGTGACACCTGAAGGATTTGCCGCCATGACACGTGTATTGCTCAATATTGCCGAGGCTTGTTGTCATGGACGTTTTGTGGCCGTTCTGGAGGGCGGCTACCATATTTCCGGATTAACAAGATCGGTAAAGGCTGTTTTAGAAGAGATGCTGGATGAAACACATATTTCGGATGAAAGACTCTCCCTCATTGAAAAAGAGGCTGATGAAGAAACCTGTCACTTAATGAATAAAGTTATTTCCATAATTCGTCACTATTGGAAAGTGTTTTAAGGAGTATGTGTTTTGAAAATAAGTTCTAGGGAAGTTGAATATGTGGCAAATTTAGCGCGCCTGGAAGTTACGGATAAGGAAAAGGAAAAATTTACCGCTCAGCTCAACGATATCCTGCTCTACATAGATAAGCTAAACGAACTGGATACCAAAGGTGTGGAGCCGATGAGCCACGCTATTTCCGTAACCAACGCGTTTCGCGAAGATAAAATATTGGATTCGATCGGCACGGAAAATTCTTTGGCCAACGCGCCGGATGCACGGGGAGAGTTCTTTCGAGTACCGAAAGTCATCGATTAAGGAGATTATGGAGTTACATCAATTAACC
>JAPLJP010000090.1 GCA_026388535.1 Deltaproteobacteria bacterium
TTGACTGTCAACGGTAACACGGAACTGGAAGGCAGCCTCGACGTTGACGGAGCTGTTGATCTCGACAGCACCCTAAATGTTGAAGGTGCAACAACTCTCAACAGCACGCTGGATGTTGACGGGGCGACAACGTTGAACAGCACGTTAACTGTTGCTGGTCACGTTGAACTCGAAAGCACCCTGGACGTCGATGGAGCTGTTGATCTCGACAGCACCCTAAATGTTGAAGGTGCTACCACTCTGAACAGCACTCTGGATGTTTATGGTGCAACTAATATCTACAACACTTTTGCCGTAGACAGTAATGGAGCAACACCAGGAGGCAGCACACTGACTGTTAACGATTCACAGATAATAGCTCAGACTGAAGACGGCAGCGGACTTATCATCAATAACGGCGGGGATGTTAAACTGCTCAACTCCACCGGGCATGGAATTACCATTTCTCCGACGGAAACAGTTCTTTCCGGCGGGACAACATCCACCACACTGACCTTAAACAATAGTGGCGCTACCTTTAGAAACACCGTGACCGGCGGCCCGGCTCGTGTCACCGGCGTCAACGACGGCGTGTATGATTTTGACGTGGTTAACGTCCGTCAATTTAGAAACGCGCTGGAAAAAGCAAACATCGGCATTGCGTCTGTTTCAGCTTTGTCGGCTATTCCTGCCACGCTTCCGGGGAAGAGATTCGCGATCGGCGCCGGCTATGGTTATTATGAAAGTGAAAGCGCTGTCGCTCTCGGTCTGAAGGCAAAGCTTTGGGAAAGCATCAGCGTTCAGGCAGGCATAGGCTTCGGCGTGGGACAAAGCGAATCAACCTATTCTGCAAACGCGGGAATTTCCTTTAGCTTCTAATCTGGGGGGAAAACTTTAACAGCAAATAGTTACACTTAACAAGAAGGGGGACAGCGATTAATCGCTGTCCCCTTCTTTTATTTGCTATTGCCGTTAATGAATTAGCGTGAAGAACAATCTGTTGTTCTCTCTCTGTTTTTTTATGAAAACTATTTAAGCCTTTCTTTAAGAGCTTCAAATTGCTTTTTAAGTCTCTCGGGCAGACGGTCACCGAACTAAGCAAAGTGTTTTTCTATATCAAAGATTTCCACTCTCCATGCCTACGGCGAATGGACCCCATGATTCGAGCTTGGTTTGGAAAAGCTCATCCCTGCCGCCGCATAATATCTCAACCTGTTTTTTATTATCTGATTATGAGAGGAATGTTGAGATAAAAAGTGGAGTCCCCTCCGGCAAGAGAGACTGTGTCGCAATTAACTTTTATCATTTCGAAGTCCCGCACATGTGACCTTCAGGTTATACGCGGGATCATACTCCGCGAGAAATCTTGATTATAATAATTTCAAAGTTTTAAGATTCCTCACATACCCCTTCGCTTTGCTCAGGGCTTCGGTTCACCGGAATGACATTTTTTCTATTGTGACACAGCCTCTTCGCGGGAATGACACCATTTATATATTTTGTTGCCGGAGTAATATTAAACTAAATTTGCGGTCATGAATCACGGGTTGAAACCCTCCACATTTGGCAGGATAATTCTACTTGCGCTTCGAGCTTCATTTCATTCGCCCTCAGCGAGTGTCATTAAATTTGAGTCTCACAATAAAAGACACCTCAAATCAACGGCAATATTTCATACCTTGAGCTGCTTTTAATGTTGCACAATCTCCTAATGTACAAGCTTTTTGTGCATCATTACAGCCAAGCTCTTTGTTTCCCTGAATTAGATAAACAACAGCTCTGTTTTTGTAGGCACCGGCTTTGTCCGGATTCAGGATAATTTCTCTATTATAATCCTCAATGGCACTTCGATACCGGCCGAGTTTATAGTAAGCAATGCCCCTGTTATTATAGGCTGAAACATTATCCGGATTTAAGCGGATAGCTTCGTTAAAGTCCTCAATCGCCCGTTCATACCGGCCGAGTTTAAAGTAAGCAAATCCCCTGTTGTAGTGCGCATCGGCAAGATTCGGTTTTATACGGATTGCCTCGTTGTAATGATCTATAGACTCTACGATTTTTCCATCGTCAGACAGGGCCGTGCCAAGATTTACATGCGCCAGATAGTTATCCTTTGTTATCTTCAATGCATGGCTAAAGAGGGTAATACTGCTTTTCCAATAACCGCATTGGTGCCAGGTTAAAATTGTCAGGAGGGCTAGGCATGCTATTCCTGCCGGGAATAAAATCTTTTTGCGTTTATCCTCACTCCGAATCAAAGACGGTATTCCCCATGCCAACATAATGGCAATGCCGACAGAAGGAAAATAAGTGTAGCGGTCGGCCATCGATTGACCGCCCACTTGAATAAATCCAATTACAGGAACGAGTGTGCCTAAATACCAAAACCATCCAACAAAAAGAAATGCCGCCTTTTTCAGATAACAAATCATCGCGGCACTAATCATAGTAACTAAAAAAGCACAGATAACAATTTCCCATCCTGGTAAAGATTTTTCATAAGGATAAAAAAAAGCGAGATCAACAGGCCAAAGAATTTTATCCAGGTAAGCAACATAAGATATAAAAGCATTAGATAAACGTTCGGCGAACTGTACTTTTTGCAATGATGACATTGCTCCTCCCTTGTTTTGAGCCCAAATGGCAACGATACTCGACACAAATGCAAGAAATAAAAAGGGGGTCTTTTCCATGAATAGCCGACCAATCGTTTCTTTGCTCTCTTTACTTTCACTTATGAAAACGTTGCTCTTTTTTTTAGCTAACTCTTCAGCTTTACGTTTCTTCTTTTTCTTCTTATGAGATTCAAGCGCATTAAAAGGCTTCGTTTCAATTGGAGTGATTAATGTTTTTTGCCATCGCTCAAGCGGCCAATAATCCAGCAATAGTAAGATAAAAGGCAGGGTGACCAGCATTGGCTTGGACATCAGCCCCAGAGTGAATAACAATAAACACAAGAAATATTGTGATATTTTGTTTTTTTCGGCGTAGAAGGCGTAAGCATAGATACTCGCCATTCCAAAAAACATACTTAAGACATCTTTTCGTTCGGCGGCCCAGGCTACGGATTCCACCCGCAGGGGATGCAGTGCGAATAAGGCGGCGGCAAAAGCCGCAGGCCAGATATTATTCGTTGTTTTATTTAGAAAGAGGAACAGAAAGATAACTGCGCCGATATGCAGGAACAGGTTGACAAGATGGTATCCAGATGCGTTAGCTCCGAACAGTTTCCAATCAAGCATATAGGAAAGTAATGTTAATGGATGCCAATTGCCCACAACAACCGTTGTAAAAGCCCATTTAATGCTTTCCTTATTAATACCGGATTGAACATGATTGTTTTCGGTAATATATCCATTATCATCAAAATTGATAAAACCATTGCCTAAAATGCGGCTGTAAGCAATCAAAGAAGCAGCAATTAATAATATGACAATAAAATATTTATATTTTTTATTCATTAGTCTGTCTATACGTCAGTTAAATCATAATTTAATAATTACAAGGCAACAAATCTGTGTCTTCATGCAGCGCTTTTCCTAGTAAAAAACACACAGGCACAACAATATTTATATATGTCTTGCATAAAAATTAAAACAACGTAATTTTGCAGTCATTAATGAATTAAAAAAAACCGGAGCAACAATTGTTGCTCCGGTTTTTTTTAATTCATTAATGACTGCAAAGGTCTCCGAACTGAGCAAAGTGCTTTTCAATATCAGGAATTTCCGCTCTCCACGCCTCTATGTCAACATTCAGCAGTGCCTTGATATCCTGCGCCTCAATGTTAAGCCCCTTCATATCGAGGCCGTCATCCGTAGGAAGTAATCCAATTGGGGTTTTGACCGCTTGAGCCTTATCTTCAATACGTTCGCACATCCATTTCAATACGCGGCTGTTTTCCCCGAAACCGGGCCAGAGCCATCGTCCATCCGGTGTCTTGCGGAACCAGTTCACGTAAAATATTCTCGGTGCTTTATCCTGAAGTTTATCGCCCATATCCAGCCAGTGCTGGAAATAATCGCCCATGTTGTATCCGCAGAACGGCTGCATCGCGAAAGGATCGCGCCTTAAATTTCCCACAGCACCGATATTGGCGGCAGTGGTTTCCGATGAGGCTGTCGCGCCTAAGAACACACCATGGTCAAAACTGTAGGCTTCATTGACCAAGGGAACAACACCGGCGCGCCGTCCGCCGAAAACAAAGATATCAATGGGCACGCCTTCGGGCTTTTCCCAATCCGGGCAGATTACCGGACACTGAGAAGCTGGCGCGGTGAAACGAGCGTTGGCGTGAGCCGCCACTTCCTTGTTCTCCGTAGGCCAGTCGCGCCCTTTCCAGTCAATGGCGTGCTTTGGAGGCTTGCCGTCCATTCCTTCCCACCAGATATCGCCCTTGTCGGTCAAAGCACAGTTGGTAAAAATGACATTTTTCTTGATGGTATCCATCGCCATAGGATTGGAATCATAAGACGTGCCCGGCGCCACGCCGAAAAATCCTGCTTCCGGATTTATCGCGTAAAGCCGTCCATCGGGACCAATCTTCATCCAGGAAATATCATCGCCGACGCATTCGCACTTCCAGCCTTCGATTGTCGGCTGCAGCATGGCCAGATTGGTCTTGCCGCACGCGGAAGGAAAAGCCGCGGCGATGTGAAATTGTTTGCCCGCGGGACTGGTCAGACGCAGAATCAGCATGTGCTCGGCCATCCAGCCTTCGCGTTTGGCCATTGCCGAAGCAATGCGCAGTGCCAGACATTTTTTACCTAAAAGCGCGTTGCCGCCGTAACCGGACCCGTAAGACCAGATTAAATTTTCAGCAGGAAAATGGCTGATATATTTTTTCTCGATAGGCGCGCAGGGCCAGGAAACATCTTGCTGCCCTTCCGCCAGCGGAGCGCCGATGGAATGCAGGCAGGGGATAAATTCCCCTTTCTTACCCAATTTACGAATAACTTTTTTCCCCACGCGGGTCATGATGTGCATATTGCAGACGACATAGGGGCTGTCTGTTATTTCTATGCCGATTTTGGCGATCGGTGATTGAATCGGCCCCATGGAGAAAGGAATCACGTACATCGTGCGTCCTTTCATGCATCCTTTATAAAGGGATTTCATTGTCGTCTTTAATTCATCAGGTGCGACCCAGTTATTTGTCGGGCCAGCTTCAATCTGTGAGCGAGTGCTGATATAGGTTCTATTTTCCACTCTGGCCACATCCGATGGATCGGAACGAAACAAAAAACTGTTTCTTCTTTTCTTCAGTTTTATAGCCATGCCGCTTTTTTCCATCTGCGACATCAGCTCGTTGTATTCCTTCTTGGAACCGTCGCACCAATATACTTTATCGGGCGTACACATCTGTTCAACTTCTTTTACCCAATTCTTTAATTTCTCGTTTTTTACAGCTATTTCCATAAAATGATTTTCCTTATTTATTGAATTAATCTGAGCGCCGGATTTGTAATCCGGAGCTCAATGGTTAATTACTTGCGTGACTTCTTCGCTTTTACTTTTACTTTTACCTTTGCCTTTTCTTTTGCTTTTATCTTTAACTTTGTCTTGGGTTTTGGCGAACTCTTTTTCTCATTGATCGCGGCCTGAGCTGCAGCCAGACGCGCTATCGGCACGCGATAGGGCGAACAACTGACGTAATTCATGCCCGCGCGATGACAGAACATAACACTGGAAGGTTCGCCGCCGTGCTCGCCGCAAATGCCAACCTTTAAATCCTTCCGTGCTTTGCGTCCCCGCTCACTGCCTATCTCTATTAACTGGCCGACGCCGTCCTGATCGAGAATCTGGAAGGGATCAACAGGAATGATTTTCTTTTCCACGTATTCGGGCACAAACGCGCCGACGTCGTCACGGCTGAAGCCGTAAGTCATCTGGGTTAGATCGTTTGTTCCGTAGCTGAAGAATTCGGCCTCGCTGGCAATCCGATCGGCCAAAAGCGCCGCTCGTGGAATTTCGATCATTGTTCCGACCATGTAAGGCATCTTTTTGAGACCGTATTTTGCCAACACTTCGGGATAAATCTTCTTCACAATAGCCGCCTGATTTTTGAATTCGGCCACGTCGCAGACAACCGGAATCATAATTTCGGGAAGCGCTTTCTTGCCTTCTTTTATGAGCTCCGCCGCACCTTCAAGAATAGCGCGGATCTGCATTTCGCTGACTTCGGGATAGGTAATGCCCAAACGCACACCGCGATGTCCCATCATCGGATTGGTCTCATGCAATTTTTCGGCGCGAGAGTTGAGTTTGTCTGTCGAAATGCCGAGGCTCTCCGCGAGACGCTGTCTTTCATCGGGATTCTCCGGCACGAATTCATGCAAAGGCGGATCCAAGAGACGTATGGTGACCGGTCTTCCGGCCATGACTTCCATTGTTTTTTTGACATCGTTTTTGACGAACGGGAATAACTCATCAAGTGCCAAGCGGCGCTGTTCCTCGTTATCCGAAAGAATCATCTTGCGCAGATAGAACAGCGGTTTTTCGCTGTTCTCGCCGTAGAACATATGCTCGGTGCGGAAAAGGCCGATGCCTTCAGCGCCGAACTGCACTGCCTTGGCGGCGTCTTTCGGTGTTTCGGCGTTGGTGCGAATATTCAGACGGCGTAATGAATCGCAAAGCTTCATGAAAGCCGCAAAGTCTTTATCATCTTCGGCGCCGCTGATCATCGGTAAAGCTCCAATGTAGGCGCGGCCTTTAGTACCGTTTAATGTGATAGTTTCACCTTCGCGCACAACTTTTCCGCCAGCTGACATTATCTTTTGCTGCATATCAACGTGCAGTGAGCCTGCGCCTACAATACAGCATTTGCCCCAGCCGCGGGCCACCAGTGCCGCGTGCGAGGTCATGCCGCCGCGGGCCGTAAGAATTCCCTGAGCCGCGCGCATGCCTTCGACATCTTCGGGATTGGTTTCTTCACGCACTAGAATTACTTGTTTGCCTTCTTTCTTCAGGCTGACCGCGTCTTCCGCCGTAAATACAACCTGTCCCACAGCTCCGCCGGGACCGGCCGGCAGACCTTTTACCAGAAAATCTCCCGAAGCTTCAGCTTTCGGATCAACCATCGGATGAAGCATTTCATCGAGCTGCGCCGGCGTTACGCGCGAGACCGCTTCCGCAGCGCTGATCATCTTCTTTTTGTACATTTCCACGGCCATGCGCACTGCGGCGGGACCGTTGCGTTTGCCTGTGCGCGTCTGAAGCATCCAGACACGCCCGTCCTGAATGGTAAATTCCAAATCCTGCATGTCTCTGAAGTGAGCTTCCAGTTTATTGCGAATGCCCTTAATCTGAGCGTAGGCTTTGGGCATGGCCGTCTCCAAAGAGGGATGTCCTTCGGTATCGTCTACCTGGCGGGTTTCTTCATTTATCGGGTTGGGTGTGCGGATTCCCGCGACAACATCTTCACCCTGTGCGTTGGGCAACCACTCGCCGTAGAATTTGTTCTCGCCAGTTGCCGGATTGCGGGTGAAGGCAACGCCGGTGGCGGAATTATCGCCCATATTGCCGAACACCATCGCCTGAACGTTGACCGCTGTGCCCCATTCATCAGGGATGCCTTCGATTCTGCGGTAAGAAACAGCGCGTTTTCCATTCCAGCTCTTAAAGACCGCGCCGATCGCGCCCCATAACTGCTCCATGGCGTCATCGGGGAAGGGCTTGCCGATAACGGCTTGCACCTTGGCTTTGTAGATTTCAGTTAATTCGGCAAGATCTCTTTCCGTAAGATCAACATCCGATTTGGCATTGCGTCGTGCTTTCATTGCCGCCAATTCACGTTCCAGCTGCTGGCGTACACCCATGCCTTCCGCCGGTTCGATGCCTTCGGCCTTTTCCATAACAACGTCCGAATACATCTGAATCAAACGGCGGTATGAATCCCAGACAAAGCGGGGATTTTTTGTTTTCTCAATCATTCCGGGAATAGTCTTCGAGGTAAGACCGATATTTAAAACCGTTTCCATCATGCCGGGCATACTGGAGCGCGCGCCTGATCGGGCGGAACACAAAAGAGGATTTTTCGGATCGCCGAACTTCACCCCTGAATCCCGTTCCATTTTCTGCAGTGCTTTTAAAACCTGTTCTTTTAATCCCTGTGGGTAACGGCCTTTGTTTTCATAGAAAGCCGTACAAACTTCTGTTGTAATAGTAAAACCAGGAGGAATAGGAATTTTAAGATGCGCCATTTCCGCAAGTCCAACTCCCTTACCTCCCAAAAGATTCTTGCTTTTTCCGTATCCTTCCGAAAAAGAGTATACATATTTAGCCATAACTTCGCTTTTCAACCTCCTTGGTTAATCCAGTAAATTTTATGCCGTTATATCGGCATAAGACCATGCTTATTGTCAAGATAAAATTGCATAAATGCCATTAAACACAACGATACTAAAATAATCTATTATTCTAATATCTTCTCTTGTTTTTCCGGCATACAAACCGCGATTATTCAGATGTAGAATTTGACGTTACTTTTTATAGTTTCAGGCGGGGAAACAGATGGAATAATTATTTATAAAGCTTCCTCACATTATTTATGCCGGTGGCCTTGAGTAAAATTGCCTTATCCGGGAGGCGAGTTTTGTAAAAAGGAAAGTCCACAAAGATACGGAAAGATTATTTTTTTTACAGGCCTGATAAATTTCAATGTTTTGCTTGATAATATTAACCGCGGATTTATTTGAAGCGCCGCCGAATCTCATCTTTACAAATATTTTCGGAATATAAACTGATTTAATCTGAAACCTCTCCAGAAATCGCGCCATCAATTCAAAATCCGCCGCCAGGTAATAATTTATATCAAACAGGCCATATTTTTCGTAGATAAACCGGCGGGCAAAAAAGGTCGGGTGGGGCGGCATCCATCCTTTAGGGAATAATCCTTTCTTAAAAACACATGATTTCCAATAACGAATAATTTTTTTGAGGTTATTTTTATCAACATAAACCAAATCCGCGTAACACGCGTCAACAGAAGCGGCGCTCATAACTACGGAAACATCTTCCAAAACATGGGAATCGTAATATACGTCATCAGAATTAAGAATTCCGATAACATCGCCTGTTGCCAACCTGACGCCCTTATTCATCGCGTCATATATACCCTTATCCGGCTCGGTGACAAGACGTACAGGATATTTTTTCCATTCACGAACAATGGCTAATGTTTCGTCCGTCGAACCGCCGTCAACAATAATGTGTTCAAGGTTCTTATACGACTGCGAAGTGACAGAATCCAAAGTGTCTTTTATTGTGGCCGCGCTGTTGTGGCAAACAGTTACTATGGTTATTTTTACAGTTTCCAATTAAATCCTCGTTACTGAATATTTTGCTGGTTTCGAATTAATCTTAGCTTGTCTTCTGTCTTTTTATAAAATCAATTCTTTCGGGCGACAATTCCCATTCTTTTTTTAGACTTCCATAGTCTCTCAGGTTAATAAAGTGCAAATAGAGCTTCGGGTTGATTTGCAGAGCATTCAGAATTATTATTTTAATTATATATTTTAATACTGTAAAATAATATTTACCGCTAACTTGAATCATTTTCTCACGCTTAAGTTCTTTTATCGTCTGCAAATGCGCATTATTTGTATCAATCGCTTTTCTCAAATTAATACCTCTTCCTTCATGATAAATCGTCAACGCGTCTTCAAGCCATAATCCCTTGTATTTTGACGACAGCGTCCATATAACTCTGGCATCTTCAGCTGGTCCGCCGACTCCCCCGGTTATTTTGTATTTTATTTTTTCCGCTATATCTTTCTTCAAGGCAAGTGTTGGATGCACAAATTCCCTGGGCAGACAACCGGATGGATCATGAAAACCCCTGGTACCCTTTATTTCCAGATCATTATTCACTACAACTGCGTATGAGCAGAAAAATTCATAGTTCTGCATTCTCGCCCGTTCAATGCTCTCCAGCCGCTCCGGAAAATTAAGATCATCAACATCCCATACAACAATCCAGTCACCCCTGGATTCCCTGACTGCCAGATTCCTAGCACAGCCGCGGCCTTTATTTTGTTTGTTTGAAAACAAGCGAACGCGGTCGTCTTTAATTTTGCGAACAATTTCCGCCGTGCCATCTGTCAATCCGTCGTCGACAACAACCCATTCCCAATTTGTAAATGACTGCCTGAGCAGATTTTCATAACATCGCGACACAAAATCAGCGCCATTGTAAACGGGAGTTATAACCGAAAGTGTCGGCCTGCTATCCATGAATTGATCCGTCATAAAAGATGCTTTAAAATCCTGCTTTTTTTATTTTTTATCAGATGTCTTTAAATCACGCCTGAAAACCGAGGACACTAAACCGGCAAGCAGAGATATTTGATATAAATAAGAAATACCCCAAATTGCCAGACGCCTGCCTCTCATTTCAGGATAACTCTTAGCCGCGATAAACGATTTAAGAATAACTTTAGCCGGAACAGGTATCAACAAACGGTTGATTAGATATAGCCCTTTTAAAAACCACCAGCTTCTTTTTTTAAGATTTAACAATATGCCTGTTCCGTATCGCCATCCTTTCTTCAGTATTTCCACAAAATTTCTTGTGGGATGATACACTATCGCTTCCGGAACATAAATTAAGGAATGCCCTTCATCCAAAGCCCTGCCGGTCCAGCCTATGTCACCGCCGGACTGCACTTCCGGAAATGAACCGATTCTACCAAATAAGCCGGTCCTGACAAACAAATTGGCCGTTACCGCTCCAATTTTATTATGTATAAACCGGTCATTACGTAATATATTCAAGGAATCAAAATACTCAGCGGCCGATTTACGCTCTGAAAATATAAACTCCACCCTGCCTCCGGCCATATCCGCTTTTTCCTTATCCAACGCTCGGACGCCCACGCTTAACCAATCTCTTTGGGGAATACAGTCCGCATCTGTAAACGCGATTATTTCCCCATCAGCAACCGACAAACCTTTATTCCTTGCCGCGTAGGAACTAGCCACTTTATTTTCGCATTCGAAAATAACAGGGTATTTTTTTATTATTTCGACAGAATGATCTTGCGAACCATTATCCACAATTATTATCTGAGTATGATCTGCAGGGTAATCCTGTGCTAATAAGGCGGCGATAAGCTTTTCAATTGTTTTCTCGCTGTCTTTTACGGGAACAATAACGCTGACCCGCGGATATTTGTCATTATAGTTTTTATCAGTCATAAATTTCTCGTATCCGGAAGTGCTACTTAATTCGGCATGCAAATATTATAATTTTTGAGTCTCACGGCTTCATATAACCTTGCGGATAAAATAGCCGGATCCATGGTGTTTTTAGATAAAACATTTTTTTCGAAGTCATAATAGAATTCAAATTGTTTATTTAAAAATAATGAAATGAGATCAGAAAAAGATTCTGAATTTAAATATTTTTGAAACACTTGTAAAACATAAGCCATCTCAATCCCTGTAGGATTATAGCACCACCTGTAGCCGGTTTTCTCCCCCCAGCCAAAAGGTAAATTATCGATGATATAATCTATGGCATCCGATATAAATATTTTCAGTCTGTCATCATTCCAAAAATGTTCCTCACTATTGCGCTCATAAACCAGCGCCAATCCATACAGGACAAAACTCAAATATCCTTGAGACAATAGATTAATTTTATCATGGTGCATAGCTCTTTTAATTTTTCCGCTGATTAATTTTTTTACTGTACTGCGGAAAGTGCAGGAATGAACATTGAATTCATGTCTGATCAGGCCTTTTTCTTCGATATAACTACCTAATAAAGGCAAATTAATAAAAAAATCTTCTGCTGAATCATTTAATTCCTTATCTCGTAATATTTTACCAGCAGTTAAACTAAGAGCGGCAAACCAAACCTGCTGATTTAATGTGTTATTTATCCCTAACGTTGTCCCGTTTATTTCGGTATTATTCCATGCATGATATTTTCTACTATATTTATGCATCAGGACCACATTCCTGACAACGCGCAGATATTCCGGATTATTTAAACTGGCACCAATAAATATAAGCGGTTCCATCGCCCAGGCCTGACCGATTAAACCATTACACATATTTCTTCCTTTTTGATAAGTCCTGCAATAAAAAGTGTATCCATAAGGGCGCACTTCTTTTCTTATCAGGTAGTCACAAGCCATTATGGCCGAAGATAGAAATTTTTCTTCGCCGGTAATTTCATACGCCTTGAAGGTAATCAAAGCCCAATGAGCGGTAGTTCTGACATTAGTATCCGCATCATTCCACGGCCCATTATGTCCACTTGGATATTCTCCCGCGGTATTTTGAATTTTCAAACCTTCACTGGCGCTTCTTACAATTAGATCATATAATTTTATACTTGAACCCAACATCCATCTCCTGAATAGAATATACTACAGCCCCGCCTCAGCCGTTCGCGAATACAAATAATCTCTTAGCGCATATTTTCTCTCTGGCAACAGACTTAAAGATCATCTCTTGCGGGAAGGAATGGACGCGGTGAAAAACCAAAATCCCGTTTCGCGTCTTCATGATCGAAAATGAGATCCTGATTCATCCTTTCAGCCATAGCCGCCGACCAGTGGCGAAAAGGCGGGAATATTCGCAATATAAATATCGCCGCACGGAAAAGCCAGAAAGGAAATTTCACAAAGCGCGGTTTCCTGCCAAGTGCCGAAAAAATACGGCAGACCATTTCCTGGTAGGTTATTATTTCCCCGCCCGATATATTATAACAGCGGTTAATAGCCGCGCTCGCACTGAGCGCCGCCGCGCAAGCCGAGGCCACATCCTGCGCGTGCACGGGATGACGCAGTCCGCGCGCGGCTCCAAACACAGTGAAAAAAGCGAAACGCCGAATAAAAGCGGCAATCACACTAATATTTTTATCTCGTCCCAGACCGTAGATAAGAGTCGGCCTCAGTATTGTAAAAGTTATTTTTTCTTTTTTTGCCCATTCGGCTAAACGCTCTTCATTCTCAGCAATATTTCCAGCCAACTTTTTTTCTTCGGGATCGGACGAATTGTCTTTGGTAAATCTGCTTGTTGATGAAACCGCCACTATATGTCTGGCGCCGCAAGCCAAAAGCAGGGTGAAGTATTCCGGCAAGACCACAATAGGCGCTAGACTTATCCAGAAATTTATCTGTTTTCCTGTTTGGTGAACATCACTGGTATCAGGAAATTTGGATTTCGCAAGCTGTTGCCAGGTTACAGGACAATCTTTCACCGGCTGTTTTATATATTGCGCCTCGCGCGAAAAAGCCGCGACATCCCATCCTTCTTCAACCAATAAGGGCAGAAGATATTCTCCAACTATACTGGTTGCGCCAAGGACTCCGACGCGGCCTTTAAAAGCGATCATGGTTCAACCATTGTTTGAGACTTTTTACGCTATAGCGAAGAATCACGGTGCCAAATCGTAACCAGACACCAAATCCGACAATCCACAACAATACACCCGGATACTGATGGCGGAAAAATTTACCGTAGAAGCGCATCATTCCTTTGTGTTTGTGCCATGCCACAAAAATAGGCCGGTTTTTACTGCAAACACCCTTTTGATGAACTACACGGGCATCGGGCACAAACATAATTTTCCAGCACGTCCGACGAAAACGCATGCACCAATCCAGATCTTCACAGTGCAAAAAATAGCCTTCATCAAAGAGACCGACTTCCAGCATTGCATCGCGCCTTACCAACATGCAGGAGCCGGAAATGGCTTCCATCTCCATAGGACCATCCGGCAGTGGTTGTTGATGCAGAAGGAAATCCGAGAAGAGCCGGGGATATCTGTTACTGAACTTCGACAAGCCAAAAACGCGAATGAAAGATCGCCACGGCGTCGGTACAGCACGCCGACCTCCCGCCTGCTCTGTTCCATCCGGATTAAGAAGCAGCGGCCCGGCCATACCCGTTTGCGGTAATGATTCCATACAAGTCAATAATTTTTCCAGAGCGCCACTATCAACAATGCAATCCGGATTTAAAGAAAGCAGATAATCGCTTTCTCCGTCAGCCGCAATACCTATGTTACAGGCCTTCGCGAAACCCAAATTTTTATTATTGCGAATGCACATCAGGCGCGGTTGCGAAACAGCAAGGCGTTCCATCTCTTCCATACTGTGATCCGTGGAGGCATTATCAACGACTATCACCTTGGTGACAGACGCTGAGTCCAGCAATGAATTTACAGCCTCATTCAAGACAGGGCCGGCATTATAGTTGACAATAATAGCGGATAAATTCGACATTAATAATCACGTTTTCCTCGTTTGTTTTAACCCGGTTAAAAACCGTTTATCCAGAGCCTTCCAAATTTCACCATCAGAGACAGTGCGATTTTTCTGGATGTCGCGTCGTTTCTTCCAAAAAAGGGGAATGCCGCAAATCGCGTCCCATTTTGCTCTGATAATCACCAGACCTTGTCCACATAAAAAAAACCAGACAATTGTTATAAGGTTCAGGACAATGTGCAGGGGAAGCATGAGCCAGAAAAGAGCGCCGGGCATGTTCTTCACATATGTCCAGACCAGATTTCGGTGGCCGTGATAAACAGCAAAATCACTGCGCCGCCCTCCTGTCGTCGCCGACCCGATATGATAGGCCACAGCTTCCGGTACCAGCAGGCAACGATGGCCTGTCAGGCGAAGACGAAAACCCAAATCAACATCTTCAAAATAGCAAAAGAAATCCTCATCAAATCCTCCCGCCGTTTCGACCACGTTACGCCTATATAGCGCCGCAGCCGCGCAGGGAGAAAATATTTCTTTTGACTCAATCGCGCGCGATACGGGATAACTATGTCCTTCCCGCCAGGCAAGTCCACTTATATGCATTGTATCGCCGTCACCGTCAAGTATTTCATGATTCGCATCCATCACAAGGCGGGAAGCAAAGGAAGAATATTCAGGATGTGCAGTTGCAGCGGAGATCATTTTGCTTAGCCACTCCGGTTCCAGAAACGCATCCGGATTTACCAGCGCTATCCACTCATATCCTTTTGTTTTCTGGAAAAGCAGATTGTTTCCAGCCGCAAAACCAATATTCTTCTCACTTTTGTAAAATTGAACCGAAGGAAATCTTAAATAAAATTCTTCCGGTATTGGATTATTACTGCCACTATCCAAAACAAAGATCGCTGGTGTTATATTCTTCTGCCTGACAACACAATCCAGACAACGCAGAAGCATATTTGATGAATTCCAGTTTATTATAAGTATAGCGACACTTTCTTCCACGGATAAAATAGACCTGCCTGTTCAAAACAAATTATGTTATTGGTAAAAACACCTATTGATATCTACTCTGCAAAAAACTAATTATGGTTCAATCTGGATTTCAGAAGTGATCGCTCATATTCACAAAGATGCTGATGTACCAGCGAATCCAGAATTAATCCTATGCTGAGCATCATGATGGCAGTAATTTCCAATCCGGTGGCTAATATCGCCAGCGGCACATGATAAATGTATCTGAAGTTAATCCAGTCATTAATCACAGGAATTGAGCACAACAAGCCGGCAGCACAAAAAGCAACAGCCGCTCCTCCGAAAAACATCAATGGGCGATAGTAACGGAGAATTTGAAGTATGGTAAATATAACCTTGGTTCCATCCGCGAAGGTGTTTAGTTTAGATACGGATCCTTCAGGTCTATCTCGATACATGACAGGAATTTCCACTATTTTAAAGCGTTTGTGCAGGGCATGAAGAGTCATGTCTGTTTCAATTTCAAATCCTTCCACCAACACCGGATAGTTTTTAACAAATACGCGGGATAAAGCCCGATAGCCGCTCATAATATCCGCCAACTTTGAACGAAACAAATAATTTACCAGCCACTGAACCAGCGCGTTGCCAAATCCATGTAATGGGCGTTTATTTTCGCGGCCGTAGTTACCGCCAGAGCGCCGGTCACCAACAACCATATCCGCTTCATCATTTATAATTGGAGCTATTAGTTCCCGGGCCATCCCAGCAGGATAGGTTAAATCAGCATCTGCCAGCAGATAAACATCGGCATCTATTGTTTGAAAAGCCCTGCGCAAAGCATTGCCCTTCCCCTGTCTGGCTTCACTAATTAAACCGCCTTGGCATCCCAATCTATTCAACAAATCAGCAGCGATCTTACCTGTGGCATCATTGGAGTTATTATCGATAACATAGATATGAGCTTCCGGCACTGCACTATGAAATGATTCAATTGTTTGTGCAATTGTTGATTCTTCATTATACGCGGGCAGAATTATTGCAAAAACGAGTTGATTTGTTTTCATCATTTACAGACCTCCTACAACGTCGATTCAAATGTCTGGATATTTATTTTTCAAAAATCTACTAGCGGGTTCAGTCATCGAGAGCTTTGCACAACTACATAAAACTAACAATTTTGTCATTCCGTGCAAGTGAAGCGCGACACGGAATCCAGTATTATCAATGTCTAGATACCGGCCTTCGCCGGTATGACGATTATGGTGGTTCTGCAAAGCCCTCTCATCATGACATCCCCATCCCCATAATCAATTCAATCCAGAGAATTTTGCGTGGATTCTCGATATGCGTTGAATTCTTTAAAAAATCAGGAAGTCAAAAAACCAAATCACCCACTGGTATCGATACATTTTTCTGGTATTGAAATAACACATGGATTATCTCGCCCAGATATTTTCCTTGCAACAACCACCAAATTTTTACCAAAAAAACACCCTACACATCGATCCATTAGACAACTGATCGGAAACAAAAAATGATCATAGAGTTTAATAATCGTCGGATTAAGATCGCCTCGATTATTACCAACAAGCATATACAGAAGCGTCATTATAAAGCCAATGCTATCAATATAACGTACGCGTTCTATTTGAAACCCAACTTTAAACAGAGTTTTAAGCAACGTTTTTCGTCGATAGCGTCTAAAATGACCGACTTTGCGATCCATGCTTGAAAAGAGTACTGGAAATGCAGGAATATAAAGAAGCAACCGCCCTTCTGGATTTAGAAATTGATAAAATTCCTTGAGTAGGGCTTCATCATCTTCGACATGTTCAAGTACATTTAATGAATAAATATAGTCAAAGGTATCATGTGTTTCTTTAATTGTGGGCCGTTTTTGCTTGATCCCGATTCTCTAAAATAAGACGTTTCAGATAATCGTTGTAGTTCGCTGCCAGTTCCATAAGCTGAAGATTATCAACCGCAGAATAATCAAAAGTCGTTGAACGATTTACTCTTTCAAATGTTTTCGCCATAAGAGAAACATCTACTGATAATATTGTTTTGGTATGGGCAAAATATAGGAATTTTGTTCCTGTGTGTCAAGGAAATCTTGGCTACAAAATGTGGGTGTGGCACCAATTGTCGCGCTGGGGATAAATCACGATATTCTTTCTTATGAGAAACCTACTCACAATAAGTCGAATAAGCCGATAATTTGCACCAACAAAAGAATTGTTATTAGCTATCTGCAGGCACAGCGCAATAAGCATTCAACCGGTGTTCCCGCAATAGCCGCAGGGAATCACGTACCAATTCGGGCCGCTCTTCGAACTTCGCAAGTTCTTCAGGCGTGGCTGTGTCCACGCGCATCGCGATGGCATTAATTTGCTCGAAATATATTTTTCGATCTGGTTGAATGCGCCATTCGACAACAGTGGTCAGGAGCAGCCCGGCGAAAATCATCACAAAGCCTGCACATATGGTGCTCTTGAGCAACGCGTTTGGCCGCAAAGGTTGGACAAGGATAAATATGAATATCCAGGTTAGGGCTGCAAGTCCGTAGATGCTGACGCAGGTATAGCGGGACGCCATGCCGTATTCTATCCCATAGATGAACCGCCCCATGGTCATGAATGCTAAATAGAAGAATGTCTGCGTGATGAGAAAGAATGGTAAATAAGTTCTCTCATACATGCGTGATCTGAAAAAGAGAACCAGCGCCAGTGCATAGAGGAGCACGACGGCTATTCCGAGTACGACGGTGGTGCGGAATGAAAAATGAGCGTTAGCAGCGTCAACACCTACAACGCTGGCGCCAAAGGCGGCGAGAAGGAACTTCAAGGCTTCTAAGGGACGGGCGAAGACTTCAGCCACGCGATATGAAGAATTCGGGAAATAATCGTTATAATGTATCTTATACATATATAGAAAAACAAGCATCGCCAAAAATACGCCCATTACAACTACACGCAGCCAGAATTCTTTTGTAAGAGAATTACAGCGGGTCAAAATATAACATATGCAAGTGGCGCCAAGTGCCGGCGCAAACGCGATAAAGGAAGAACCACCGAAGACCAGCACGGCCAGCGCCGGCAGGATTAAGGCTGCAGGCCAATACTTCGCTTCGCCTTTTGTGAGAAATAATTCAAGACAGATAAAGCTCGCTATAAAGAAAGGCACTGGAAACTGAAATACTAAACTAAATGGGAAAGTTAAACCTTCCCACTGGATGATATTGAAAATAATCAATGTGAGAACAAGAAACGTTGCCGCGATGAACTGAGGTGAGCGTTCAGGCGCCAGGCTTTTCCGATAGTCCCGGTAAATTAATAGAGCGGAAGCCAGCATAAGGAAAGGAATCATCAAAACTATCAGCTTAGAGTTCATGGAGAACCATTTGATATTGGCAACCTGCAGGATATTGTAGCCGAGAAATCTTATCCCGGCCGAAGGCCGCCAGAGATCGGCGAAGGTCAGTGATCCTTTACAGTAGCTTTCAATGAATCCACCCTTGATCAGGTAAATGTCATCGCGAAATGCGAGATCCGTTGCGGTAATCCATACATAGATAAAAATCATTGCGAAAGGTATGAAAAGAGATAGTGCTAAATAAATCCTTGCCTTCAGAGACATGCCGGAAGAATGTCGCCCATGTTTTTCAGTTGTAACCATAAACGATATTTTCCCCTTTATTGATTGTCATATTTACAAAAGGTCTGTATGATATCTCGGTTAGTTTATTTAGCCGCCTGCAATTCAAACACGCCGACAGGAAAGGTTTTTCCGGTCAAGAATTGTCTAATTGCAACCTCTTTTTTACCCGGTCTAGTAAGCCGCTCAGGGGCAATGGCGGCGCTCATCCCTTTTTTCGAAACAGTCGTTATGGCCGGTTGACCATCAAATAATACTTCAACTTTACCTAAGCCCGGCACTCCTGATGCTAAAATCCAAATACCCATAACGCCGTCAGGCTGCTTATTGGGAATATTGCCCACTACCATAGACCGTGGGCCCCAATTCTTGATCTTTAGACCAGCGATATCCCCTGCGTAAACAACCTTGCTAACTTCGCAGTATCTGTATTCAAATTTTGCAGTTCCAAGATACGCAACCATTCGATCGCAACTATTGTCTTTTATGCCAAGGCCGAGATTTGCCAAGCCATTCTTCGCCTGATTCAACACATCCGGAGTGTCTGACTCTAAAATGAGAAAACTCTTGCCGTCGCGACCTGCAACCAATTCTTTCGTGCGCCGCCAGTAGTCCTCCGACACGGGCATGCCGGACGCAAGCCCAATCACCGGCGCATTAATGTCCAGCGCGGGCACGAGCCATGCAAGAGGACCTCCAACAAAGTAAACGGCCGCAGGTTTTGGATCCATTGTTAGCGTGTTCGACTCAACCCTGTAGATTTTCTCCGCCCATGCGGAATGTCCCCAATCCGGAACACCCCGCAAGTTAAACACCGTCAGCGCAATGATAAAAAATATTGTGCCCCAGCAGGCAAGACTGGTCCTGAAGAAGTAATTTACTGCAATAAACAAAAGCAACGGAATCAGGATCTCAGCGAGGATCAGATATCTGTATATTCCGAAGATATTCAGCCACAAGACATAGCTGATGCAGAAGAATGCCAGCAAAAAACCTTGTGCGGAATTGCGGGAACACTGGTCGGAATCCTTCTTGAATATTTTGACAAATCTATCGGTTAACAAGGCCAGAACTGCAACGTAAGCGAATAACCAGCTGACCTGCTCGTATTTAAGCTCACTAACCCGTCCTGGATTGACTGTAAAAAGGGCAGGATAGAAAACCTTCTCAAAAAAAGTATTTGGCAAAAATCGGAGGTCACGCATGGGCACGATCTCGGCCAGTGGCCCGTGAAAAATATTATTAAACATAGGGAACAGAGGATTGCCAAACAGGCTCCACACTTCGAACATCCAGTAGCCACCAGCTACAAGCAAACCAAGAAGCACAGATAGCCCGAACAGAAACGACATCTTTATTTTTCTATCCCAGCGCACAGGAAGCGCAAAAAAAGCTAGGCACATGGCCAGTGCGTAAATCGAGGTTGTCAGCTTCAAAGCACATCCGATGCCGGCCAGAATGCCCGAACACATCAGCAGAGGAATGAACGAGCGCTGATCATCCTCAAGTTTATCAACAGAGGAAATTATCATCCACAGGGACATGAGCAAAATGACAGCGACCATGCTATCGTTTAATATCGTTCCGACTTCTGACAGAAACCCAACAGAAAGCAAGCCGCCCATGGCGAGTATCAGTGAATAGACGTTTTTCCATTTGCACTCATTAAGCACATGGTTTGATATACTATAGACTAGAATAAAATTCAGACCTTGAATAAAACCGATAAGGAAACCGACCGTTCTGGGGCGCAAGTGGGAGATTGCAAAAAAGTACACCACATCCAGGAATGGATTTAAATACGTCTGCAAACCCGACGGAGCAAGATCAAAACTAAGGCGATTATTCAGAAATGCGTATGGATTGTACAAATGATAATTACGCAGGTCAAAGTTCGTGTCCTGACCTAATATTAAAGAATACAATCCAAAGCATATAGGTACAATGCATAAAACAATCGCGTTCAGAATCTTTATAATTTTATGCTTATCAATCATCGTTCAACAAACCATTTTCCGGTCGATATTCAGTATAAAGTTTCAACGGATACTTGCGTTGCGGGTCTGGAAATCCTGCATTCCTCAGAATTGAAGACAGCGTATTCCAGCCGGCGTCGATCCCCCAGGCTCTTTCGGCAAAGGCGATCCCCGCGCGACTGAGCCGATACCAGAGCTTTTCATCATTATATAGCCGGCTGACCTTCTGCGCAAAAATTTCCGGATCATCGGCAACCAGAATTGTTTCGCCATCGGTCAGCGACATGCCCTCAGTTGCCAGAGATGTCGCCACTACAGGTAAGCCTACGGCCATCGCCGAGCCAATCTTACCCTTAATGCCAGCACCGAAACGAAGTGGAGCTACCGAGACGCGCATGCGATCCAATAAAGGATTAAGATTCTCGACAAAACCTGTCACAATTACGTCTTCGGTTGCCAGCGATTGAATTTCCGCCGGAGGTTTGCTTCCTACGATATAGAAACGTACACCGGGTAAACGCATACGCAGCAGTGGCATAATTTCAGCTACAAAATACTGCACAGCATCAACATTCGGTGCGTGCTGATAACCGCCGACAAAAATAATATCACGGCGGTCGGCAAATCCTTTGTTTGTGCCTGGAACGTTTCTAAAAAACGGCAGTAGACATATATTGGCGCCGGGCAAATCCGACTCCAGCATTTTGAGCTCTACGGAACTTATCACCGTCGCTATGTCCACAGCCTTGAGGGCCGCGTATTCCTCATTCTTTGTTTCACTGGCGATCCGCATCTTTTCGTCATCGTTTAATAATTTTGCTTCTCTCTCCAAGCGCAGATGATGTAGATCGACCGTATTGAAGATAACTTTAGCCTTCGTGCAGTATTTTCTAACCATATCTATGTGCCGTGTCACGACGCCGACGCGAAACATAAAAATAAGATCATAGCGGGAACCGCTCTCTTTCAAGTGCTGTTTAGCATTGGTGACATAAGGCGCATACAGCATCTCTATTCCAATTCGCTGTAGAGCAATGGTGTATTCCGGCATGTAAAGAAAGTTGTCTTCAGGAATGAATGTCACCTGAAAATTCATCTCGCGCAGTAAAAGCATAATATTGAAAGCATCGATTGAACCGGAATCCTGGTCCGGTGTCGGAGTGCAATGATCAAGGACAAGAACCCGCCGGGTCGCTCGCCGGTCTTTGGCGGCATCAACTTCTTCACCGTTGACCTGATAAGATTTTAACCGCTGCTGCCAGCGCTGAAAAAGCTTCTTTGTATTCTCAACCTGATGCGCCTTCGCACCTTGGTTCGTATCCGTACCCGATGTTATGCCTTCGAAATGAAATACTGTAGAAAGAGGTTGATAGATAACCCGATAGCCGCGATCACGAATCTTCAGGGCAAGGTCGGCGTCCTCACAATAGGCGGGAGAATAATGTTCATTAAAGCCGCCCAGTTCGTCGAAAAGATTCTTGGGAATCATTAGCGATGCACCGGAACAGTAATCGACTTCGCGCGCATAATTATAAACGGGCAGTGATGAATTATGGCCGCGGCCGAAGTTCCAGGCACTGCCGTCCTGCCAAATAATACCGCCAGCCTCCTGCAGGCGGCCGTCCGGATACAACAGTTTGGAGCCGACAAGTCCCGTGCCGGGAAACTCATGAAATGTCCTGACCAATTCATCGAGCCAGCCGGGAGTGACGACGGTATCATTGTTGAGAAAATATAAATATCGCCCGAATGCCGCACCTGCGCCGATGTTGCACGAATTAATAAAACCTTTATTCTCCGCGTTGCCGATCAGCCGAATGTTATGCACATGCCGAAGCACTTCAATAGAACCATCCGGCGAACAGTCATCAACAATAATCACTTCAAAAGGAGACACTGGCGGATAATCGGCAATCGAGGCCAGACAGCGCAACGTATAGTCACACTGGCCATATACCGGGATAATAATCGACACAACCGGCTGGGATGCTGTTTTAATCTCTAGATTGGATGCGGAGGTGGTCATGTCGTCAATGCGATAAACGATGGAATGATCGGGCACATGATTCACGCACAATTCTTCCGGTGCAGTGGGCAACGAATTCTTAAGCCGCAAAACTCCGGGAAAATACCTCGCCAGAATCATTCTATGCTTTATCTTTGTCTGGCGACTAAGGGGCAGGCGCGCATAGAGCGCCTTGCTCCATCGAGCAATTGCCTGTAAATACCTTTGGGTCTGAAATGAAGGATGCGTCATCCAGCGCCTGAGCTCCCGCAGCGGAAGCATCATCTTCCAGGAATTGCTTGAGGTGATTTGGGCAATTTGAGTTTGCGCTTCCTTGAGTTGCCGATCCAGTCCTAATGCCCATTCGCCGCGCCGATAATTATCATCCTTTAATTCCACAATTTGTGCATCAAGCGCCACCAACTCCTGATTGAGACCGGATATCTTACCTTCCCGCTCATTTACAGCTTGGCTGAGATTGCCGATTAGCGCGTCGCGTTCGGCAATAATCTCATTTCTCTCGGCCAACTGTTCGGTTAAACTCTGTATAGCCTGATGGAGACTGGCTTTCTGAACTTCTCCTCCATTTACAGATTGGCTGAGATTGCCGATTAGCGCGTCGCGTTCGGCAATAATCTCATTTTTCCTGGCCATCTGTGCGGTTAAAGACTGTATCGCTTGATCGAGACCGGCTATCTGTTTCTCTCTTTCAGTAATAATGTGACAGAGGTGAGGAATCTCTTCTCGTGAGAAGATGTCATATTTCGCCGTTAAATCGATAAAATTCATGTAATCAAAATTATAAAGGCGCTTAATTTTTGCGGATCGAATCGGATTGGAAATCAACTCAAATAGAATATCCAGCCCAAACAGCTGCGTTAAAATGGAAGGATTATTCTCCAGCGCGACCATAGCCAAAACAAAATGTGTATCAGTTTCTTTGCCGCGATTGTACTTTTCAGCATACGGAAAAACTTTTAACAGGTCGTTAAAACTTTCTATCTTTTTGTAGTTTTCCAGCGTCTTGTAGAATTCATACATTCCCCGAATTCTTTTCTCCGGCTGATTGCCACTGATGTTTTGCTCATTGTCACGTACCCGGAACCTAACAAGTTTTTCCGGCATAACATGAATTTCGTATTTCAAACACAAACGTATCCACATATCGAAGTCGGGAAGTTGGAACAATCCATATCGATATGATCCGCACTGCTCATAACAGACCTTGCGGATCAATACGCTGGGGTGGCATAACGCGTTTCCATGATAAAAAAAGAAATTCAGCCACTCATGCCGGCTGCGATTGGGCTGGTTAAAGATGTCGTAATAAAAATGGGTCTTATCCTCGAATGGCTCACCGTGCTCCCCGATTATCATCGCGTTGGTAAACACTGCGCCAATCTCTGGATGATTATCCAAGAACGACACCTGCTTTTCCAACTTATCTAGCTCCCAAATATCGTCCGAATGATGGATGGCAATGTATTCACCGGTAGCTGCTTGTGGAAACACTTCAGGAAACTCCGCAAGCCGGTTGGTTTTGTTTCTGAAAGCTTTAATTCGAGAGTCTGAATAACCATTTATTATTGCCCAGGATTCGTCAGTAGATGCATCATCCAAGATAAATAATTCAAAGTTTGAAAAAGTCTGATGCACGGCACTATCTATTGACTCCCGCAAATATTTTGCATGATTATATGAGGTTAAGAAGATCGAAACTTTAGGATGTTTACTCATTTATCTTGTTTTCTCCAGTATTTTTGTTTACGGAATATTTTTTTGAGAATTGTGGATCGGAAATTTTTCAGCAGAAAAAATGTTTTGGGTACTGGTATCATCGAATTTCTTGTCCAAATCGCTAAGTGTTTAGATAATGAAACCTTTGCAAAACTAAGAATTGCTCACAACCATTTTGTCGTGTATTTTGGCGTTTAAAATATAGTTAAGTGCAGAACAATCTCATTTTCTTTAGTAAACATATTTTCTCTCTTTCAAATTTGACCAATAGCATTCTTCGCTTTTTTCATCCTTTTTTGCTGAATGCAGCCAACTATTCCGAGCTTCCAAATAAGCCATCCTGTTCTTCCGGGGAATGGGGAAAAATCCAGCGATTTTATTTGGTCATACACGATTTTGAACTTATAAAGCGTCCTGAAAATTGGGAAAAGAATAGTATTTTGAGAATCTTCTTTATAAGGATCTATTCTTTCTAGCCATAGGCTAAACAAACATTTCGCCGGTCTAAAAATAGATAGCATATATATCATAGCGTTGGCAATTGTCGGTTTTGTTTGTTTATAACCTTGTCCTATGCCTTTGGCATGAATGCCTAGCCTTTCAAAATCCTTTGCCATTTCGGTATTTGGAATGATTCTCAGCGAATATACAAATATGCAGTAAGGTCTTGGGGCATTATACATTAAATTCAAAGTTTCGAGTATGTCCTTTCGGGTTTCGATTGGATTATCGACGATAATATCGTAAAAAGGCGATATCATGAATTTCGAAAAATCACTGATAATATTCATTTTGCTTGTAATAACACCGGGACGATTTGGTCTTTTATAAAATTCGAGAATTCTGTCACTGCCGCTCTGAATGCCCATTCTAATCCGGTTCATTCCTGCGGAGACCAGAATTGCCATTTTATCTCTTTTTACAAAAATTGGGATCAATCCATAGACCCAAAATGGTTTACCAATTTCATTTCTCCATTTTTCGGCAAATTCCTGCAATATTACGAAAGGAATCGCCATAAAGTTATCGTCATGAAAACGAATGGTGGATATATGTGGATGCTTGGCTATGACGCCTTTTATTTCGGCTATGATATAGTCCACAGAAGGGTAACGCAATTTTCTGTAATTTTTATCATTCTCGATGAACTTTGAATTTGCGCAATACGTGCATCTGTTAGGGCAGCCTATTGACCAAACGGTATTATAAACCAAGTCATTGAATGATAAATATTCAGATAATCCAAGCGTCACAAATCCTTTGGCTTCAGAATATATAAGCTCTCTTTCTGCATACAAAGGCGGTGGAAATTTTTCCATTTCTTCCTGAGTATGCAATGGTAAGAAGCCGTTTCGTATTATTTTCCCATCTGCATTGAACCAAAAATTCTTTGTTCCTGTATAATCTCTCTTTTTTTCATAATCAGAAAGAAATGTCTGAAAAGCAGTCTCGCCCTCGCCAACGCAAATAGCATCGGCAAATTGAATGGCATCTTCAGGGTTGATAATGGGATGAACGCCGCCCCACACAATGTAGATTTTTGAATTAGCAGACCGGATTGCCCTTATTATTTTTTTCGTCACATCGGCAAATGGAGTCATCGAAGAGAGGCAGACCATATCAGATTTTGAGAAGTGTCTGCCAATTGACTCAAGGCTGTTATCCGAAAGACCTGCTGTGATATCGTCGTGTTTAAATAGCAATTTAAAGAATTTCCGAAAACCCATCGGAACAATATAGCAGACTTCCGTTTCTGGATGGTTTGCACGCGCTATGGCAGCCATTTTCCGGAAACCGATGGCCGTTATGCTATCTTCAATGGATACGAAAGTAAGCTTCATTTACACGCCCAATAGTTTGGCGTTCAGTTTCAGCGAAACCCGATGATCATTGAGTTTGCCGATTTTTCACCTGGTTAGAAAAATAGCCGTATTTCATGCCTACAAGTATTCCGATAATTCCCAGTAAAAGTTCGATAATGATATATATCAATCGCATCGCAATAGGCAGAATCAATGCAGTTTTGATATTCGAAAATTGCTTCAGCATCACAAACATAGTACCTTCTCGAATGCCCAAGCCGCCCGGGCTAAAAAAAGCGATATATCCTAATACTAATGATAAGGAAAGTGTGGCTATAATAGGTAATATGTTGAAAAAGGAAATTTCAACGCCTATTCCCTTAGCAAGAAAATACATGCCTATCGCCGCAGGCACATAAGCAAATAAATAGAGCAACTGCACGTATACAAGAAGAAGTTTTCTCATTTTTATAGGTCGTATTTCCCTTTTGAATATGCGGTTTATTGGATGAATTATCAGGTAATTTATTATCGGTGTGTTCCAAATGATAAAAACAAAATCCAGAAAAATTAACAATATAAATATCAAAATTGAAATTCCCCAAGGTGTCATTTGTAAATAGAAAAAATAATAATATAAAACATATATGGCTGAAACGAAGGTAAGGCAAATGAAGCATATTATATTTATATAAATTAATACTGCCTTAGAAATACCTTTCGATGACATCAGTGCTATTTGCGCCGTGTAAGTCCATATTTTGCCGGGCATATATTTAAGCATGGCGGTAGTATTATATAAGGCTATACTTACCAAAAAATTCAGTTTATTTGTAAGGTAATCATTCACGAGAATTTGCCAGATATATGTCTCCATGAGAAATCCTATCATCATTACGATAATCGATGCGGCAATGTAGTAAAAATCAATAGCAAAATGATATGCCCTTATCGCATCCCAATTTTTTTTAGATTCCAGATAGAAAAAATATCCTACGGCAACTATTATTGCCAGAGCAAAAATATATTGCAGTACTTTCTTAAAGTTCAAATCATTGCCTCCGCATTAACTTCGCAAGCGCATATCCTGTTATGGGATTTCCCATGTAATAAATATCATAAGGGATTTCTTTCGCTCCAAAAGATTCCTTGAATTTTTTTACGCTTATGAGCTTTCCACTTGCGCCAAAATTGAAAAATTCCGCACGCGCCTCAATAGCTTCTCTTATTGCCCTGGAAAGCAAAAGATGATTGGGGCAATATTCACTGTAGTCTTTATTCAAAGCACTAAACCAATATTGGTGTTGACCGGATAATTTCAATAGGATTATTGCCGAGATAGCCTTCCCTTCGAACATCGAAAGTTTGATTCCAAAATACGGCTTTCCCGCAAATGCCTTGAAAAAGTCGATAGAGTATTTGGGATGCCTTTTGCCCCATCGTAAGTTAGTTAAAATATACAATTCATAAAAGGCATTAATTATGTCTTCATCATTCCCTTCTATAATGGTCAAATCCGATTTCTCCCCCTTTCTGATCTGATTCCTCAGCTTCGTATCGAAAATAGTTTTGAAGATATCTTCATAAGTGGCATTACCAAATTCAATAACATGGGTATAGGCTCGATATACCGAAGGCAAATTTATTTGTGGAAGAACTGGGTCGAATGGATTTTGCAAGACTATGGCACAACCAAGAAACTTTTTTATATATTTCATGAGTTCGATAAACAATTCGACTTCAGATACATTGATTCCACCATAAAGCCCAAAAGGGAGGCTGAAAGCGATAGGGTAGATTCCAAGAGCTTTTCGTTCTAGAAGGGGAATTATATATTTCCCGCCGTCGGCTTCAATCGCAACGCTGATATTTTTGTATCCGGTGGCTTTGGAAAGCGTTTCAATAAAATCCCAATTGAAAAACGCTCGCGACACCGGAATTTGCGAATCACAAAAATCATCGCCACAAGAATAATGTATACTTTCAATATTCATCATTTTTTTTACAATAGCAGATAAAATCAATCCATTTTTTGCCGATATAAATCTTTTTCATGAATGCAGATCGAGCAAATATAAGCCCATAAATGAGCTTATCCGTGGATACAAATAACGGGATTAATCTTTTCATAAAACCAATCCGCAATACGCTCATAATTCTATAAAAGAAACCATTGCCAACCCCGGGGACTAACTCATAATTTATCTCTGCAAATTTGTGCCTGCATATTTCTTTATAATGCCGCGCAGTCCGGTATTTTTTAAATGGTACACCATTGAGTATCTCTATATATTCATTGTCTCTGATTTGCTCGATAAACAATAGTGCTCCATTCGGACGAAGCAGCTTTGCCAATTCAGCAATCAATTCTTTAAGTTTATTGTCCTCAACAATGTGTTGGAATACCCAAGTGGTAATTATATAATTAAAAGTTTTGTGTTTGAAGGGCAGAGAAATGCCATTGTAGCAATAAAAATTCACATGTGGTCTATTTTCCCATTTCCGGCGCGCGTTTTTAATCATTTCGGGAGAAATATCCACACCATAATAATCGGCGTTTAGGAACAAATCGTATTCTAATATTCTGCCTGTTCCACAGCCAAAATCCAGCACCTTTTCGCCCGGCTTAATCTCCTTAATAAACGATTTGATCGCCCCTTCATGAATAATTTTCATGTATGCAGCTTTCAGCCCAGACTTGTCTTTCGGATCTATCACGCTGCTGTAATTCTCATCTTTTTTTGCGCGATCTTGCCAAATGTTCATAGGTGCCTCATTGTATCGCTTGGAGCCATAAAAGGAAAATGCTAAAGTCCATCATCATAAAATTTAAATTCTCTTATCTCGGAAAATATTCCATTATCTTTTCATAGATTTTGTTGCTTTTGTGATGTGTGTTATCACTTCATCTCCGGAACTTTCAGATTAAGGCCGATTGGTTGAGCCAAGGTCCAGCCATTTGTTAATTGAATTTCCCATATCGAATCGTTGGTAGGCCTTTGCAATGTTTTCTCTGAAACACTCTTTATCCCGTAACAACGCCTCCTGGATAGCGGCAGCAAGAGCTTCCGGAGTGACGACCTTGGCGACTATGCCGCACTTGTATTCCCGTATGAAACCCTCTAAATCGCCGACCGGCATGGAGACAACCGGCGTGCCTAATTGGAGAGCATCGGAAAATACGATTGGAAAACTTTCAATCCTGGACGGGATCACAAAAAAAGAAACACTGTCCAGATAATTCGAAAATTCCTGTGCCCGAATAGGTCCATGTAAATCGATATATTTTTCCAGCTTGAGCTCTGAGATCATTCTTTCCAAATCCCCCTTTAAGGGGCCGAACCCGAACATATGCAGCTGAAGAGACTCCCTTAATGCATGCGGCAGGCAAGCGATCGCTTTTATGAGAATGTCCGGGCCCTTATTGAGGTGGTATCGTCCGACAAAAAGGAAATGCTTTACGGTTACTGAATCCGATGAAAACACTTTTAGATTCGGAGGGGGAAGTTTTCTGCTCGAAGGAAGGAACTCGCACGGCTTTCCGGTCAGGTCATTAACATCTTTACATAATTGAAAACCATCGGCGTAAACCCTGTCGGCATTTTTCGTAACTATTTTTAATATCAATTTCCCGAGGAGGGGAATCTTCCTGATTTTCCAAATATCCGACCCCAATGCCCAAATATCATAGGGAACGTTATGTCTAATTTTACCCGCCAATCCAAAAATCCCCGAAGGGACGGCCCATACACAGAGAGTTCTTTCAATTTTATATTTATTGTTTATATGCTGAGTATTTATTATGCCTCTTATAAAGAAAAGAATGAAAACCAGCCAGTTTATCGGGTTCATGAGGTTCATTGATGCAAGTTCTTGATCACCGCCTGACCATGGGGTGGGAATGACTGAAATGCCTGGATCCGGCTCATATATGCTCTTCCGTGCTGCTGGTTGAACTACGACGCTGTGCCCGCAATTTGCAAGTTCCAGAGCGAATTGACGCACAAATAATCCCGCCGTCCCAGTGGGGTCATCGGGATATGCCGGATAGGAACTGGTAATAATATGAATATTCATCTAATCCGTTCGTAAGTACTTATGGTAAACGATTTAATTGATAAATTCTAATTGTTGGACCATTAAAAGTTCGTTTTTATGCTAGAAATAATTAATAAGGAATCTTATCGCCTTTGTCTTACTCCTGTTCTCCCAGATATGATCGGGATGCTAATATTCGTTCGGATCCAATGAAGAACGTTTAGCCATCTCTGCTGGTTTGTACGTCACTATAAACTCATTCGGTACCTGTTTCTTTATATTTGCTTTTCATTGTATAGCGGATATCCTCCAGTAACTTCCGGTTTACTGAAAGTAAATCAGCGATAACAGCAATAATAAGTGTCTGAAAACCAATGCCAAATAGAACACTGGCAAGAATAAGCGATTGTATGTGGCCGCCACCGTGACCGTTGAAATAAAACCACATAAAACGCATTCCAATTGCAATACCTAAACCGAACAATATCAATCCAATCGAGCCGAAAAAACGAAATGGTCTGTAGACGATAAAAATTCGAACAATAGTAACCACACTATGGATGACGTAAGAAGGAATACTTTTAACGAGCTTTGACGGACGAAGATCAGCGTTAACTCGTACAGGAACGGATGTGATTGCCATATTTTTCTGACCGGCCTGGATGATGGTTTCCAGTGTGTATGTGTAATCATTAAATACGACTACTTGCTGGGCGGCATCACGGCTGATAGCTCTAAAACCACTAGCCGCGTCAGGGATATCTGCCCGACTTGCCGCCCTGACAACCCAGCTTCCCATTTTCTGGAGAAATTTCTTAATCGGAGAGAAGTGATTGATACTATCTATCGGTCTGGCGCCTACAACCATATCAGCCTGCCCGTTGATAATCGGCTGAGTTAAAGATGGAATATCGTCCGCGTTATATTGATTATCGGCATCGGTATTCACAATCACATCCGCGCCAAGACAAACAGCTTCCCGTATACCGGTCATGAAGGCGCGGGCAAGCCCCTGATTGCGGGTATGCCGCACAATATGATCTACTCCGTTTTCCCGTGCGATTTTTATGGTGCCATCAGTACTACCGTCATCAATAATCAACCAGGCGACAGAGTCGAAACCAGATACTTGCCGCGGAAGTTTACTCAGGGTAATAGCTAATGTTCCAGCTTCATTATAACAGGGGATTTGAATTATAAGTTTCATTGTTTTTTCCTTTTTTTACAATAAAATTTATTTAAGGAAGATACCTTTATTCTTTTGGGATGACAGGAATCTTTATAGCGTTGCTTATTTGTCCCGTTAGACGATCTTTGAGATATACTTCAACATTACCGGGCGCGGAGAAAAGTTCATCGGGAACCCGTGCCGTTACCAGTAAAGGACTTTCCACTCTGGTTTCCAATTCGCGACCATTGAAGAAAACAACCGTTCTGGATGTAGCGTTTGTTGTTTTCAGCCACATGGCCGATGACCCGTCAGGCTGCCGGTTGAAGGATTCGCCTGCTCGAATGGATTCAGGACCATAACTATTAATTTTCGGTGGCGGGAGTTTTTTTCTTTCATCTTTTAAAACCTTAATAACAACCGGCTCACTGATGCTCCACATCAGACGATCTTTAAGATATACCTTAACATTACCGGGCGCGGAGAAAAGTTCTTCGGGTACGCGCGCCGTTACCATTAAAGGACTTTCGACTGTGGTTTCCAATTCGCGACCGTTGAAGAAAACAACTGTCCAAGATGTAGCGTTTGTTGTTTTTAGCCACATGGCCGATGACCCGTCAGGCTGCCGGTTGAAGGATTCGCCTGCCTGAATGGATTCAGGACCATAACTATTAATTTTAGGTGGTGGGAGTTTTTTTCTTTCATCAATTCTGTACAGATAAAATGTCTTCTTGCCCACGTTATAGGACTTCAGATCAGGCAGGGGATACTTATTAGGGGACAGCATCAGAAAGATGGAGGAAGATGGCATTACTTTCGGGCTATGGTAAAAAGAATGCAATTTGCCCTGATCATAGTTGGTGCCCCAAAATTCAAGCGCAAATCTCATCGACCATTCATCTACCCCCGGAATAACATTGTAATAAAGATCTGGCATTTCGCCTTCATCAGAAATTTGTTTAGAAAGAACCGTCGCCAGATATCTCGCGTGCAGTCCATCAAGGTTTCTCGGCAGACGGTGCGCGGCTCCTGCATAGATGACGGCATATTCGAATATAAGAATTGCGCAAGCGGCGATGGTCAGCGTTTTCCGGTTAACAGACTTTATCATCCAAAGAATAATTCCCAGTACCATTGTGCAGGCGGAAGATATAATGAATATTAGCACATTTTTATAAACAAATGCATCGGGATGACAAAACTCTACGTTAGCAAACCAACCGGGAAATACCCAGATACCCGAGCCATACAAGATCCATCTGGCCATAAATATCGCAAACAGCGCCAATAGTGTCGACACTGCGATATGCCATCGTTTGAAAACAATCTTGCCGTATAAGAGTCTTTGAATTATCGTAATACCGAGCACAATATAAAGTGGCGTCAAAAACATCAGGTATCGGCCGAGAATATAGGTAGGAGGATTTCCACCATCATAGGAATGGTTCGTGGCCAAAAGCCAGTAGCAAATTGTCAATAGCAGAACAAGCCAGGCAAAGGCGGCCTCCTTGGACATAGGTAAAAACCGTTTCCATTTAGATGCGGAAACAAAAACCAAAACCAGAATCGGTTGTAAAAACGGGGCCATCGCCAGGATGATATAGGATCCATAAGCGCTAAGCCACATGACTGCGGCATTGATATTCTTTTGTAAGGCCTGAACGCCGGCAAAAGAATCACCGAATCCCAGAGAGCCCTTTGCACTAATATCGAGCGTGTAAGTGTAAAAAAACCACAACGAATAAATAGCAACATAGCACAAAATCATAATCAGAATATTGGGCCGTATCATCTGGAACTAGGGAAAGCCGCTATCCTTATCCGAGATCAGATATGGCATCGCAATCCAAAAAAACGATAAAATAAAAACGGCAGGCAGCATTAAGTGACGGGTCAAATGCGCCGCCGCAAGTGTTAATCCGAATAACGCCGCCTGAAGCTTTCCGGCACCCGAACCTCTCAGCGCCAGCAAAACAGCGCTGGCGAATAACGGCATAAACAGATTTTCGCTCATAATACAACTTGGATAGATAATCTGAAAGGGAAGCATCAGCGAAAGTAATACGGCGAACGCGGAGAAACGCGTTCCCATAAAAGAACGTGCCATAAACCAAACAGGAACAAAAAGAAGCGTTGAAATAATTCCGTTGATTATGATCATTACGTCATACCAGTTTGCAAAAAGAAAAGCTGGTGTAAGCAAAAGCGAATAAAGCGGCGGATACAAAACTGGATGTGTCACAATTTTTAAACCCGCGATGAAATTAGCCGCATTTTGTTTGTATAACAGTTCATCACAAATATTTGCCCCGTTTGAGGCGTAGAAGACCACATGCTTCAATATTAAGACAATGAGAAAGAGCGACGACATAATAACCCAAAAAAGCAGATCATCGCACTTTTTTGCTTCCGCCGAGCCGGTCATCTGTCTGCCCTCATTTCCTTACCTTTATTAATTTGTGAATTACTTTATTCAGTATGATCATGGCTAATAATATATTATTTTGTTATCCAATTAGTTACCCGGTATGGTCAATCGAAGATCATATCTCATCTACTGCCATCTGGAGCCACGGACAACCGAAACCACCACAGAAACTCAATCATCGTCCAAGGATGACGATTCCTTGCTGTCATATCCTTGCCTATTCAGAGAAGTTTTTCCAGACCGAAAATTCATGCTTCCAGAATGTACAATGCTGACATAAATCGATTGGATATTTTGATGACCATTCAGAAAAACCATCCAACCCTTTTGATAGATCAAAATATCGTTCTGGCGTTAAATCTTGGATTGCTCCGTATTCCGGTCTATGCGCCAAACCGTACGCTAATGAGCAACGGAAAAGTTTACCGTCTGCTTTGAGCATATAGCAAAATGCTGTGCAACAAGCATTCAAGACTGCTTGCCTGTCTGTGTGAAAATCCCATTTTATAAATGTGTTTATCATCGGAGTGACTTCTACGTCGAGATGTGGGCAGAGATATTTTAACAGCAAAACAAGTTCATCAAATTTCTCTTCACCGCCGATTCTGCTTACAGTACTTGGATACTTTGAAATTAATATGTCCCCCAATGATTTTAATAGTGGCGCTACATCTCTTATCTTTGTCTCGCTCGCCCAATAAAAATTAGTGGTTACTCCAACTTTCTTTAAAGGATATCTCTTCTTCATTTCATCAATAAATAAAAATATATTATCATGTAAAAAAGGCTCCCCACCGGTAATTGCGATATACGTGTCTTTGAAGGGGTTTGGAGTATCACCGAAAAGTCGATCCAGCCAAGGGAAAAATGATGAAGCAGAGTATGATTGTTTTCCTGCAAAGGGCGCGCTAGTACTGCAAAATTCACAACTATTTGTACAGTTTTCAACAGCAATAATATGAACGCCGGCGGATTTTATTCCCCACTGGTCGTTTGTATTTTTTTTATTTATCACTGAGTCCCCTTAAAAAAGCCAGCTAATCAACAAGTATTCTTACATTCCGCCAGACATTATAGGTTGTGTACCCCTAATCAACTGCATACCTAGTTAATATTTTTTTGATAAATAATATTATTTCTTCCCCATATACATTCCACGTCCAAACAAACCTTTGGAATCATATTTTACATCCAAACCTGCCCGATGAAAAGCAGCTGAATATTCCTCGTGGGTAAAAAGGCCCATTTCATGTCGTTCAGTAAAACATTCAATACTTTCAGTTGTTCCCACCAAATAATGAATATTAAAAATTGTCATTTTACCTTCGATTTCACTGATATACATCCAGGCTATCTTTATATCCTGCTGATCGACAAAATTGGCTGTAATCTTGCCGATCCAATAGTTATCGGGATAAACCCAAGGCTCTATAAAAAGTAAACCTTTCGGTTTTAAGTGAAGCGCCATTCTGGCAACTGATGAAAATAAATTTTCAACTGTCTTAACATAAGCGATTGAAGAAAATAAACACGTGATTACATCAAATTTGTTGTTTAATTCCAGGTTCACCATATCGCCTTGATGAAAAGAAACTCCCGGGCAACGTACACGGGCAATTTCAAGCAGATCGGGGTTGAGATCAAAACCTTCAACCAGGTAATTCTTACGCAAATATTCAAGATGCTTTCCAGTACCACAAGCCACATCCAGAAGGCTCTTTGCGTTTGGATTATTTTGCTGTATTAGAGTTTGTAATTTCTCAGATGCTTCATCATAGTTTTTAAAATGATAAAGGGCATCATAATATTTGGCTGATTTCTCGAACATTTATTACCTCTTGTTATTTTGAATAGTACTGGACTGCAATATTTTTTATAATTGATAACAAATACCAACCGCTTTTTTTATTGTGAATTACGGTTTTTGGTAAGCCGGGAAATATCCCATCTTCTCATATGGATCGGCATTAATATGCTGACATAACTGCTCATAGATATGTCTATTGTAAACTTGCTTTAGACTCTTTAACGGTAACTGCTTACCTCCGAATCTTCTTTTGTATAGATCAATGGTATCATCAGCACGGACTCCTCCACCCAAATTTAGTATTTTTACCCCCATAGACTGAAGCCGGATTACGCCAGCCCACAATAAAGCGGTTGTATATACCTTACCTTCAGGAAGGGATATATTAAACAGGTAATCTCCAACGATTGGAGAATAACCAAATAATGAGACAGCTTCCACTCTCCCCAAGTTTTGCAATCCGACAATTAAAACATTTTCCAGATTTGCTAAAAACGACAAAGTGTCCCTGGCGAAATTATAGGTACCGGATACATTTCGACTCTGCATAAAATTGTGATAATGGTTCAGAAAAAAATCAAGTAAAATTGATTTATCATAGGTGATTTTTTTGCTAATCTCATCCCAATGTTTCAACTGTGGTTTTCTATTATTTGATAGATTCATGAATAATTCTTCTAAAGTGAGTTTTAAATCCAAAATATGAACATTATTGTAATGGAAGGAATCAATGGAATAAAACAAGCTGCTGTCTTCAAGAATTGGATTTATCTGAATATACCCACAAACATATTTTTTTCTCTCAACAAATTCCTTCCAATACCCAGGAAATTCGGGGCAATGTTTATTACTGATAAAGCCTGAGAAACCATAAGGAGTGAAGATGTCTGTATAACCGCCAAAAGTCCTCTCAGAAATCGGGCAGACTATCTGTGATTCTCCGATTTCAATAGAATAAAGATAAGTGGGAAGACCGGTGGTTAAGTGCATTGCATAGCAATTTTCCCATGTGTGTGAGAAGGCATGCTTAATTCCTTTGAGGGCATCCTTCCATTCAGAAGGATTAACCAGTGAAATACATCGTTCTACTACCATTGAATTTCCTTCAAATATAAAGGACGCTTTTATGTTAGGCTGCCCATCATACTAACCTATAACTTTCCACGAACTCATGGATGGCCTCTGGCGAATTAAACATCATTACATCAATGATCGAGAGATTTGGCACAAATAAATTCTCAAACTGTTTATAGACAACTGGATTTGATTCGATAAAAAATATCTGTATACCTTTTTCAGCAAACTCATCCTTACTATATAAAACTCTGCCTCCAATCGGATTAATATATACCTCCGCATCTAATTGTCTGCAGATATCAACTATTCTATCTGTTTCTCTACGGTTTGCATTGTTGAAGACTTCACTTGAATCGATAAATTTTGTATTGATCGACAAATATGAGCAGATTTTTTTGAGAATAGTAGTTATAAATCTTGACAGATTTGTTTCCTTATTTAGCAACAACTCCGACAGAATATTCATTGTCGAATTAAAATAGGGTGCTTTTTTATAGTTATGATAAAAAAAATTTATCAACTTCTCGGCATTTCCACCAACTGATACTTGGTTTATTATTATATTTTGGCTTGCTCCCTGGGTGTGCAATGTGAATATTTTTGGTTTTCCGCGTTCAAGAATGTAATTCCTGTTTATGAAGCCTCGCACAATATAATTGACATCATCATATACGACAAAAACATCCACTGAATGAATTAACTGCCAATACGGTATATACGGAAACAGATACGGTTGCATAATAGCAACTTTCATTTGATTGTTCCCAAAATGATTCCAGTTATTTTAATAATTTCTTCTTTTTGCAATTCGTAATAAATTGGCAAGCACAAAACACGCATAGCCGCGCTTTCTGAAACGGGGCAAGCTTTGTAAGCCGCCTGCTGAAGATAAGGCAAGGTATTGAGCGAAGGGTAGAAATAGCGTCTGGGATAGATATCCTTATCCATTAAAGCTTTTCGAGCCCGCATCATGTCTTCATGTGAAGGAAAAAGAACAGGATAATAATTATAGTTGTATTCCACGCCCTGGGGCGCTCCTAGGTGATATAGTTGGCTGTCTTTAATCAGCTCATCGTATAATGTTGAGATTTGCCGGCGCCCGTCTATGATCTGGTCCATCATTGGTAAAATGCACAAACCCATGGCCGCGTGCAGTTCAGACATTTTAGCGTTGATTCCAATATCCTGATAATCATCTTCACCAAAATGGCCAAATCTCTTTATAACGTAAACGCGTTTTGAAACATTCTCGTCCCGGCAGACCACAGCGCCTCCCTCGGCTGTATGAAAAATCTTTGTGGCGTGAAAACTAAGCGTTGATATATCGCCGTGAACCAGTAGTGATTGTCCATCAAGTTTAACTCCAAAACAATGTGCGCCGTCATAAATTACCTTAAGGTTATGTCTCCCGGCAATCTCCGCAATTTTTTCAACATCACAAGGATAACCATAAACATGAGTAGCCAGGATCGCGCTTGTCTTTTCGGTAATAGCGGCTTCAATAAGACTTGGATCTATACAAAAAGTTTTTTCGTCAATGTCCACAAATACCGGCTTACACCCTTCCCAAACTATCGCGTTTGCTGTGGCAACATATGAATAAGGGGTGGTAATAATTTCCCCCTTCAAATTTAGAGCTTTAATGGCAAGCTGTAAAGCCAGCATCCCATTTGCAACCAGTTCAATGTGTGAAACACCAAGATATTGACCTACTTTTAAAGTAAGTTCATTTTCCAACCTGCCACCATTGGTCAACCAGCCGCTCTCCCATATCTGCCGGAGCTTGGCCTGATAATCTTCAAAGGGCGGAAAAAATGTTTTGGTTACTGTGATCATAGAAGTTAATATCCATTAATAAACGTTAAATTAAAATTAATTTATGAAGCGGAAACGAATAATCTGGATGACGGCTGATATCGCGTCCTTCCAATTGATTTTTTTACCTTCCTCATAAGTGCGCCCGGAATAGGAAACACCTGTTTCGTAAACGCGCAACCTTCTGCCGTTTAATCGAAGACGCGCGACTTTCGCCGTAATCTCCGGTTCAACTCCGAACCGCCGGCTTTTGATTTCAATTTGATTGATCACGTCACACACAAAAACTTTATAACATACCTCCATGTCTGTTAGGTTCAGATTAGTCAGCATATTGGAGAGAAGATTTAATGCGTTATTGGCAACCTGATGCCAGAAATACAGCACTCGATGCGGTTCGCCGATAAAGCGGCTGCCGAAAACAACGTCTGCCTTACCGTCCAAAATAGGCTGTAATAACTTGGGATAATCCGCGGGATCGTACTCAAAATCAGCATCCTGAATAATAACGATATCTCCGGTAACTTTGGCAAAACCGTCTCTTAGAGCCGCGCCCTTGCCTTCATTTACCTTTTTATTAATTAATTGAAATTTAATTGACGGGAATTTATCCGGCAACGACTGCATGACTCTCCATGTATCATCCCGTGAACCGTCGTTAATTAAAATCAATTCCCGTTCCAAACCGCCTGTAAGCGGTTGCGCGATCACCTTGCTGATGACAGTTTCGAGATACATTTCTTCATTGTATACCGGCACAACAATTGATAATATTTTAAATGTGCGTCTCTCCATTGGGCAGATCCCTTTTAAAATCTTTGCATAATGATCAATTTTTCATTTCGACCGAAGGGAGAAATCTTATAAAATATTGACATAAAAGAAAGATTTCTCGTCCCTGCCGACTAAGTTGGTGGGATTGTTCCTCTTTCGCTTCGAGCTTCATTCCATTCGCTCTCAGCGAGAGTCACAATCGCTTTGCTCCTCGAAATGACATGGAGTACATTTATGCAAAGCTCTCCTTTCGTAATATTCGGATTAAATTAAACCATCCTTTATTATACGCCCGTGATCCATTGTCAGGACGCGGGTACAAATTTTATGTACCTGTTCAGGATCATGAGATGCCAATACAAGAATCGACGATTTATTTATAAACTCCATTAATCTTGCTTCGGCTTTTCTGCTGAAATCAGTGTCGCCAACAGCCAGCCATTCATCCATAAGAATAATGTCGGAGGGAAATGTCGTGCATACGGAAAAGGCCAGACGCAGAGACATTCCTGTGGAATATGTTCTCATCGGCATTGTTATATAGTCACCCAGTTCGGAGAATTCGATGATATCATCAATATGCTTGTTAACTTCTGATTTCGCTATGCCCATAAGGATGCAACGCATATAAATATTTTCATATCCGGTAAATTCCTCATCCATGCCGAGAGACAGATTAAGCAAAGAAACAACCGATCCCCTGACAGCCAGACTGCCGCGGGTCGGAGTGTACACGCCCGCGAGCGCGCGAAGAAGAGTTGATTTACCGGCTCCGTTATGTCCCATCAACCCTATTCTTTCACCCTCACGAAAAGAAAATGATATATTATCAATGGCACATATACTGATTCCATGCGCATCGTTGGCGATTTTCCCCCCGGTCGCCGCGCGAACAAGCGTTTTTTTGAGAGAGCGGCTTGATGTGCCGAAGAGGGGATAATATATTGTCAGATTTTCCGCTTTTATTGAAGTCATGACAGCACCTATAACCAGTAAGCCACTTTATGCCGGAATCGTTTCATAAAGTAGAAAGCAGCGGCAGCCGCTACGGCAATATATATTAACATGTAAATCCAGTGATAAGCCACCGGCTCAACTCCTAATAGCGGAGAACGCACCAATTCAATCATGTGGAAAAAAGGATTAAGATCGGTAACGAATGAATATTTAGCTGAAAGAGCTTTTCGCATCCAGAAAATAGGAGTAAAGAAATAAATGAGCTGAAAGAAAACAGCTACGATCTGGGTTATATCGCGGAATCTGGTGCAAACAATTCCGAGAATTATAGAAAGCAGAAAAAGAAGGACGAGAATAAGAATGATCGCCGGTATTACATATAAGAATTTCCATGAAAATCCATTTCCGAAAATGGCTAACACAATTATGACAATGAGAATATTATGCAAAAATAAAATAAAATTATACCATAATTTTCGTAAAACATGAACCGACAGTGGAACTGATATCTGTTTGATAATTGATTGATACTCGACAAACATGGTGCAGGCATCATTGAGTTGCATGGACATCAAAAGCCACATTATTTGTCCCACAGCGAAGTACGGCAGAAATTCCCTAATCGGTGATTTGAATATTGTCGAAAACATCAGCCCGATACTGCCGACCATAACGCCAGTGCTGATGGTAATCCAGAATGGCCCGATTAGTGAGCGACGATATCTTTGCTTGATATCGTACCACCCCAGCAATGACCACATATGAAAATATTTAACTATCGCCGTTATTTCGTTCATCATTTTATTTTTGTAAATACTCATTTTATACCGTCACGAAATATTTAATCATTTAGTATTCGCTTGCTTACTCCGCAGCAAGCTATATTAGTGCACTCGCTGTCGAATTCAAAGAACAGATTCATTTTCCTGCGGTGTGTATTCGGGCACTATTTCTTTGAGTTTTATTTTAATGCCTTTTGCGTCGTGACGAGCCGCTATTTTCGCCAACTCGTCAAGTTCATGATAGAGATGTTTTATGGCTTCCTGCGAATTTTTTGCGCCGTTAAAGTGGCTGTCGGAACGCAGGATCATGACCTTTTCATGGCCCGTGGGTAGAATATCTTCTCCAACCGTGATCAGTTCTTCGTATAGTTTTTCACCTTCACGCAAGCCGGTATAAATAATTTTGATGTCCACATCCGGCTCCCTTCCTGAAAGGCGGATTAAATCCCGCGCCATATCGGCAATTTTTACGGGCGTTCCCATCCTCAAAATAAAGATTTCGCCGCCTTCCCCCATCGCTCCGGCCTGCAAGATCATCTGTGACGCTTCGGGTATCGTCATGAAAAAGCGGTTTACTTCCGGATGCGTGACTGTCACCGGCCCGCCCTGTTCGATTTGACGGCGGAAAAGGGGAATGACGGAACCGGACGAACCCACCACATTGCCAAACCGGACGGCCATAAACCGTGTGCCGTTTCCCTTCTGGCATTGCATAATCAATTCCGTCACTCGTTTGCTGGTACCCATAACATTGCTGGGCCGGACAGCCTTGTCCGTTGATACCAGCACAAAGCGTTCCGCCTGATATTTTATAGACATTTCCATGGCTATACGGCTGCCGATTATATTATTGAATACCGCTTCCCAGGGATTTTTCTCCAGCATCGGCACATGCTTATAAGCAGCCGCATGAAAGACAACCTGCGGCTTGTATTTTTTAAAGATATCCTCCATGAGAACTTCATTCTGTATGTGCCCCAGTATTGCCTCGCATTTGTGGAAATTTCTTTCATTTTGCAGTTCCATTTGAATATTGAAGAGGTTCACTTCACTGGCATCAAGCAAGATAAGATAGTTGGGTTGATATTTTATCACTTGCCGGCACAATTCGGAACCAATTGAACCGCCGCAGCCGGTAATTAAAACGGTTTTGTTGTGAAGATAGCCGCTGATACCCGTAGTATCTAATTGCACCGGCGGCCTCCCCAGCAGATCTTCATAGCTTATATCGCGCAGTATTTTAATGCTTACCCGGCCATCGATAAGTTCGCCCATCCCCGGCAATATTTTATAGGAAACATCACAATCCTTGCAGGTTTCCACTATATTTCTTATCTGGTCGCCGTTGGCCGAGGGAATGGCAATAAGTATTTCCTTAATATCTTCCTTTTCCAGAATAGATGTAATCTCACCCAGATTGCCCAATATGGGCACGCCATGGATCGACCGACCTTTTTTCTGGGGATCATCATCAATAAAACCGATGACCCTATAGTGCAATTGATTGTTTTCAAAAATTTCCCGCAATATTTTTTCACCGGCAGCACCCGCTCCGATGATCAATATGTTTTTGTAAGCAACTTTCTGGAAAAGTTCTTCCCTGATTTTTTGATTGGCGAAACCTGCATAGTAAGAACGAATAACCATGAGTTTGCCGCCAACCAATAGAAAAGTCAAAACACCGTCTATAAGAAAAATTGCGCGGGAATACCCCTTGAAACCGCTCACATACAAAATTACTGCAAGAATTAATAAAGTGGATAATAAAGAGGCCCGAGCTAAAAGCCAGAAATCCCTGATGCTGGTATAACGCCACATCACGCGATAAACTCCGGAAAACATATAAACAACGACCTTCAGAGGAATAATCCAGAGCAGAACTGTTTTTATCTGCTGAATGTAAAACGGGCTAAGTGAAAATTCAAAGCGAAATAAATAAGAGATAACAATGGATAACGCAAATATTAATACATCGCTGAAAATCATTAAATATATTTTGGGATTTTTTATTTGGAAATAGATACTCATGTTAATGCGCTACGCCTTCCTTTTTAATCACCTTGAAAAAAGTATTCCATAAAATTTTCAGGTCAAAAAAGAAAGATTGATTTTTCAGATAATACTCATCATATTCTACTTTAAGGGGAATTGGAATATCGTCCCGGCCATTAATTTGCGCCCATCCCGTGATCCCGGGAATTAATTGATGAACACCTTTTTCCGTCCGCAAGGCAATCAGATCCTCTTGATTGAATAATGCAGGCCGGGGACCGACAAAACTCATATCGCCTGTCAAGACACTCCAGAATTGCGGCAGTTCATCCAGACTTGATTTTCTCATAAATTTACCAATCGGCGTCAGAAACACGTCGGGATCTTTCAATAAGTGCGTCGCAACAGCAGGGGTATCAATCC
>JAPLJP010000165.1 GCA_026388535.1 Deltaproteobacteria bacterium
CGGCAGAACAATCGGCAAATCTTTTTCGTCAACCGGAACAATACCGCATTTATCGCAATTGACCATAGGAATCGGCGCGCCCCAGTAACGCTGGCGGGATATGCCCCAATCGCGCAGACGATATTGAATGGTGCGTTTGCCTTTTCCTTGAGCTTCCAGAAAATCAGCGATGGCTTCCAGAACCTTGGTGTTTTCCATTCCGTTAAACTGGCCGGAGTTAACTAAAACGCCTTCATCAACGTAAGCTTCGGTCATCGTCGCCGGATCGAGTGTTTTGTCTTTCGGTGAAATGACCACAATCAGCGGCAGATTAAATTTTTTGGCAAATTCAAAGTCGCGCTGATCGTGCGTGGGCACGGCCATAACGCAACCGGTGCCGTAATCGGCCAAAACAAAATTGGCCGCAAAAATCGGCATTTCACTGCCGGTTAAAGGATTCTTGCAGTAGGCATCCAGAAACATACCTTCCTTTTCATAATATTCGGAAGTCCGCATCAGCTTGTCCTGCTTTTTGACTTTTTCCACAAACTGCAGGACATCTTTTTCGACTGCCTTGCCTTTGGTTAAGTGCATAACCAGCGGATGTTCGGCGGCAACCAGCATGAAGGTCGCTCCGAAGAGTGTATCCTGACGGGTGGTAAATACCTTGATAGCGCCATTTCCATCGGCCATCGGAAAATCAACTTCACAGCCGTAGCTTTTACCGATCCAGTTTTTCTGCATCGTCATGACGCGTTCCGGCCAGCCGGGCAGTTTGTCACAATAGTCAAGCAGTTCTTCGATATAGGCAGTGATTTTGAAAAACCATTGATCCAGAACTTTTTCCTGCACTTCCGTACTGCACCGCCAGCAAAGACCCCCCTCGACCTGTTCGTTGGCCAGCACCGTGTCGCACTTACTGCAGAAATTAACCGTGGAGCGTTTTTTGTAGGCCAGACCTTTTTCATACATCCAGATAAAGAACAGCTGTTCCCAACGGTAATATTTCGGCTCGCAGGTGGAAACTTCTCTGTCCCAGTCGTAGCTGAAGCCCATGCGCTTGAGCTGTTTTTTCATGTGATTGATATTTTCGTTGGTCCACTTGGCGGGATGAATTTTATGCTCGATGGCGGCGTTTTCCGCGGGCAAGCCGAAAGAGTCCCAGCCCATCGGATGCAGAACGTTGAAACCCTTCATGCGTTTATAACGGGCAACGACATCGCCGATGGTGTAATTACGGACGTGGCCGATATGAATTTTGCCGGAAGGATAAGGAAACATTTCCAGCAGATAATATTTTTTCTTTTGCGGATCTTCGGTAACCTTGAAGGCTTTTTCATCCTCCCATTTTTTCTGCCATTTTTCTTCGATAACTAGCGGTTCGTATTTCATTTTCAAAGCTCTCCGGGTGGTAAGTAAATATTGACGATTTGCTTAACATATCGAAACGATGAGCGCAATGCCTTTATCTGATACCAGTTCTAAATCAAAGCGCTATTTTTGTTGGCGTCGTTGTCGGCTTCCTCAACGTATGTACAATACGCCTCGTCGCCTCCGCCTAGCCGCCTCAATATCATCTTTGATTTAGAATGGTATAAATTGTCTAAATTGAAAATAGTTTCTTTGAAATGGTGAAAAGATATTAGATGGGGAAGAATAACTGGAGTGACAAGGATGCTGGAAGAATTGGCTAATTTTGAAATTTCATATTTCTAATTACCAAGCAGTTAATGCCATGTAGTACAAAACCAAAAGCGGCGCCAATACAGCCCGCAATAAAGGGGATGGTTGTTACATGCCACGAATAATTGAGCCATTCATGAAAACCCCAACTGCTAGCATCATCATAAATAGTGCCTGCGGCAAAAGCCGTTTGCAATGCCCCCAAAAACAACCAAAAAGCTATTATGAGAAAAGCAATGGAAAAACCTTCTACTATCGGTCGTAGAAAAGATACCTTTCCAGACAATATTCTTTCAGCATCTTTTTTACCCATCCACCCAACAAAGCATGAGAAAGGAAACAAAATAAAAATGGTTTCCCACAAAAATAAAGTAAAAACTTTTACCAAACAATTGCTTGGTTTGTCGCCACCACCAAAAATGTATAATAATATAACAATAATGAAAAAAACGAGGCCATCGATAAAACCAATTAGCAAAGGTATTCTTCTTTGAGATATTTCCATTGATTCTTCTTTCATCAAGCTAACGTAGGCGGCTTATGAAGCCAACATAAATCTATTTTTTTCTTTATAATACGTTTCTTGGTGTGCTGCAATATTATAGTTGTTATTATATGAAATCAAGCCGTTAAGCCCTGGTCGATTATTTATTCTTAATAATTTTTCCGCGTGAGGATTGTTTCGCATTCGGTTGCCAGATCATTCAGCATTGCGAGGCCGCCAAACACAATAGCGCTAAAGGGTGCGGGGCATGGCGGCGTTGGGGCTTTCCCGGTCGCGAACCAGAAACTCAACCTCGCACCCCGCTTTCACCAGGGCTTGGGCGTATACTGCACCAACAGCGCCGCTGCCGATGATGAGAATACTTGCTGTCATAATTTTACATCAAGAATAAGAAGTTACATTTATCGTATAACGGGCACCCCCCCAAAGGAGATGCCCGTCATAGATGCTTGGAGGAGAGTCTGTTATTGTTAGTAGTAAAAAATCACCTTGATTTTTTCCCCGTCACCAATGGCAATCCTGTTTGGAGTCACGATACCACCTCTGTCATTTTCAACGAGGGACGTTTGGCTATAGGTCATATTCATTTGCGCCAGTCATATTCTGTTGCCCCTTCGGCAAATGTCGGTCCGCAAAGGGTCTTCATTCTCAGGTTGGTAAGGTCAAACAGGGTTGTGCTCTGGTTTACTTTACTGTCCGGAGTTTCATTCCCTTCTCCAGTCAAATGCATCCAGTTGATATAATCAAACGCCTTGTCAAAGTCATAGGTCCCATACCCCCCCAGCGGATGATATGGATCTTTCAATATCTCAATCATCCTGTCATAGCGATATTTGGAATCTCGGGCTGCGTAGTTTAATGGAACGTTAGCGTACATATCCGGCTTCACATAATGATTGGTTTGTATCAGGACATCGGGGTATTTCTCCTGCTGTTTAACAGGTGTAACCAATTGCACTAACGGGTTGATGGTCCATCCCATGCCCCTGGTATAAACATGGTGCGCCGACACCTCCACAGAATTGCCGCCACGTTCGGCGCCCTGCCCGTCGGCAAGAACGTACAACCACGAAGCGCCCCGCTTGGAGTCTGTGATAATCTTAACGCCCTGGCTCAATTCATTGGCCTTTTCCATGACTCTACGTGCGGTCAGCAGTGTACCCATGCCGACATCTCCCGGCGTACAATCCGTGGACGGAACCATGTCCATGCCGATGCCAAGGCCTTTTTCATTCATGGCGGCTATGCTCCCCACGATACCGGCGACTCCGACACTGATGACCCGGTTCCTGCCATTATTACCGTAGATTTCAAAAATAACCGGATGGTCGGTAAAGCCCGGACCGCTGAACATGAAGTCTCTGCCCAGATAGAGGCTGTGGTCCAAGGTGGCGTTGCCGTCCATAACAAAGGCGTTGCATGACAACTGAAGGCCTTTTAGAAGTTCACCTGCTTTATCAGCCGTTATCAGCAAAGGGGTGGCAATAGGATAAGCGACGCTCAAAAACGCATCAAAACCGACATTGACAAGTAAAATATTCTCATAATCCAGATCAATCCCCGCTGCCCTGGCGCCGTCAGCGATGCCGTGCATTTCATCGAGATATTCCTGAGGGATATATTTTTCATTTTGTTTCGCAATGATTTTGAAAGCATCAATCAAAAAGTCAGCAGGCGTCTTTCCGGAGGTCAAATAATTCACTCCCAAAAGCTTTCCGACATCTGTCAAAAACAGATCCGCTATAGTGTCACCGAGTTTTCCTAACCTTGACACATAATTCCGGCCAATATATATAAAAAAATCATCCGTCGCGACATCCGCAGCAGCAGCCCCCATCAGATATCCGTGCTGAAAGCCCATTTCATATCCGGTGCCTTCCAGATGGAGAAATGGCTGCTGATGGCCCGTATCCGTGATAATATAATCCAGATATCCTTTACCGTCGGGCGCGTAGGTACGCCCGGCAAAGGCCTGATTACACAGTACCATGCCGACAAAAGCAGCAATTGCAACCATTGATAACAACTTAACATCGAAACGCCTCTTGACTGAATTCATCTGGGAACCTCCTTTTCTTTGTGGTTTTAAATTATAAAAAAGAAATGTCTTTTAACATTTTTATTGGCATATAAAACCTTCAGCATTATCTGTGCCAAGAAGATAATTTTAAATAAATCAAATATTTATCTATCCTTGTTGCCGAAACTTAATTCACCGTCCGCTGTGGAATTTTACATCAATGTGTTTTTCCTAGGATTGGGAAGGTAGCACCTCCTTCAGGAAAAACAGCGACCTTTGCATTCTTTTTTAATTTTTTTTGCCCGTACGCAATGACATCTTCAGGCCTAACGCATCGCTTGAAATAACCAAGTTGTTTCACTTCATAATCGCTGAGAGAAGGTATATACAGATACAAGTCATGCTGGAGTATTAATTGCATAATATAATAGGTGAAAAATTTTTCTTCTACATTTAACCCTTTTTTTATAATATCAAGAAAATCGCGAATTCTGGTTGGCCCAATAACACGAAGGATCCTTTTTACAAGCCACAGGGGTTTTGCATCATCAGGAAGTTTCACATCATCAACCCCTCTGTCTGCTTTTAAAAATCCCATAACAATTCCCCCGGGTTTAAGCGCAGAAAGGGAATTCCCGATACATTTCATGCTTTGTTTCAAATTGATTTCCATTGGAAACGAATTGACAATAATCGCATCAACCTTCTCTTTAAGCGGCAGGCCCATAGTTTTATATGAAAACGCGACACCGGCCCTGTGCGCTTTAATCGGATCACCGCAAAATGACGCTATAATGTTATGATCGCTGTCCAGTATAATATTTATTGAAAAGATGTCCTTTTTAATCATGTTTTTGATTTCTTCAAGATCCAGCCTGAATGAATTTTCTTCCGGAATTGATCCGGCAGAATTAAAATTTTGAGGGGCATGAGCAATAATTTCGTGATGTATTCCTATTGTCACCGCGGATGCCAATCCAGGCAATATGTTTTTTAATCCACCGCCAAACCCCGCCCACAGATGAGGTTCAATCATGCCAATACTTATGATAAAATGCGCGTCAGCAATATTTTTATTCAGGTATACAGGAGTTCCCCTGGAAGTCGTTCCAAAGAATGCATGCGCATCATCGTCAAAAGCATTATGGTTCTGCCATTTAATTTTTTTTATTACTGAAACGCCGACTTTTTGAATCATTTCATCTTCCGTCATGTGCGTATGAATGCCAAGAGAAGGAACCAACATGATGTCCTCAAGGGCGACGCCTGATTTTTCCAATTCTGCCACAACGACATCAATAAACCTGTAAACCGGGGTCGGCCTTGTATTATCATCGACAATAATGAGAATTTTTTTCCCTTTTAATTTGAATGCATCGAGAGGTGATATGCCGATCGGATGCATAATAGAATTCTTAACAATTGAGATTTCAGAACATGAAGAACTATTGGAAGTTTTCGCCTTTGCGGGAATGATTATTTCCCAATGTTCCGGAACAACAATATCTAAAAAATCTTTTCCCCATGGCAGTGTAAGAATCATAATTGTTTCTTTAAGATTTTTATTGGCATATAAAACCTTTAGCATTATCTGTGCCAAAATAATAATTTTAAATAAATCAAATATTTATCTATCCTTTTCGGCATCAAGGTTTCTAAATATGGTAAATGAGCTTGAAAAATATCGTAATTTTATTATATATTGAAACTATGGATAAAGGCTCACGGACTATGAGAATCGAACCGGATCAATTACTGGACAAAGTCCGCAGACATGTCCTTGAGGAGGGCAACCTTCAGGAAGGTTTGTCTGATATCTATAATTGTATTTCAGAAATCGTCCCAGTATGGAAAATAAGCTGGCTGCAGTACCATCATGATCTTCGATTAATGCGGATTATAGCCCAGTCCCTGCGTACCGGAAGCGAAACAACCAATTTCATGTATGAAACATCGTCAGCCATAATAGATTTGGCATGCAGCAGGGACAATCCCGATAGTTATATTGTCAATCAACCGGAGAACCATCCCGTTGGAAACGAAATATCCAAGCGGGCCGGATATTCTGAATGGTCTGCGGTGTTTATAATTTTTAAAAACGTCACAGGTTCTTATGCATCCGTAATGATAACTGCCGAAGGAAAGGACAGATTTACGGAGGAACACGCCCGCTTGCTTCTTCCCTTAAAAGAACCTCTTAAAATGGTTTTAGATATCCTTATTCAAGAACACGAAAAGAAAAATCTTCATCCATTCCAGAAAGAACCCGTTGATGATCCAAACGAGTTTTTCCGGCAGGTCACCAGAAGATTATGCGGAAACCTTGACTTGGACATCGGCGTCACCCAATGCCTTCAATACCTAAGCCGTTTTTTACCCGCTGACGGGCTTTTTGTCAGTCAGACGGAGCCTGAATTGCTTTCAGAGCGCATGCTGGCCGAAAGTTATGGCTTCTTTCGCCCGCAGACAGAATCCCTTATCCCTCTGGCCACGGAAGAGCCGCTCTTCGGGGATGGAAGAGACCATCTGAAAACACGCATTCTCAATCAGCTCAATCTTCATCCTTTCGCAAAAACCTATACGCAATTATTTGGGGAAGACATATCGCTTATTGTCATGCCCCTCATTCACAAGGGAACCCGGATGGGCATCGCGTTGCTGGGTTTGGAAGGAAAGAAACACTACAACAAAGAGCACAGGCGACTTTTTGAAATGCTCCATGATCCATTTGTCCTCGCCCTTTCAAACAATATCAAACACCGTGAAGTCCTTCGTCTGAAGGACATGGTTGAAGCCGAGAAGAGAGGCTTGCAGGAAGAACTGCGTGACACCAGAAGCCAGACCATTATCGGTGCCAGTTTGGGCCTGAAAGGAGTTGTGGAAAACGCCCTTCTGGTGGCCGGACAGGACAGTCCGGTTCTGCTGATGGGTGAAACCGGCGTGGGAAAGGAAGTGGTGGCCAATTTCATCCACCTGAACTCTTCACGAAAAGACGCGCCCTTAATCAAAGTCAATTGCGGGGCCATCCCTGACACGCTGGTGGACAGTGAATTATTCGGTCATGAAAAAGGGGCATTCACCGGTGCAACGATCCTGAAAAAAGGCCGGTTCGAAAGGGCCAACGGCGGCACGATCTTCCTGGATGAAGTCGGTGAACTGCCGCTCCAGGCACAGGTACGCCTGCTCCGGGTGCTTCAAAACAAAACCATTGAGCGTGTTGGCGGGACGGATACCATACCTGTGAATATCCGTATCATCGCCGCCACTAATCGCAACATCGAGGAAATGGTAGCATCCGGGCGGTTCCGGGAAGATCTGTGGTTTCGCCTGAATGTGTTTCCCATCCGGATTCCCCCCCTGCGCTCGAGGCGATCGGACATCCCCGCCATTGTAGATCATTTCATCAAATCAAAATCCCGTGAACTAAATATTCACCAGGAGGTGTCTCTGTCGCCGGGTGCCATGAAGCGATTGACCGCTTACGACTGGCCGGGAAACGTGCGTGAGCTGGAAAATGTGATTGAAAGGGAGTTGATCTTGGGCAAGGGAAAGACGCTTTCTTTTCAGAACGTCATTCAGCATCCCGCTGAAGATCATATGCCTGAAGATGAAACCGAAGACGATAATTTCCCGGACTTGGATGAAGCCGTTACCCGGCACATTAACAAGGCTCTGGCCCTTTCCCATGGCAAAATAAACGGCGCGGGCGGGGCCGCGGAACGGCTGAAGATAAAACCCAACACGCTTCGCAGTAGAATGAAAAAACTTAAAATACCTTATGGCTGGAAAAAATAAAATAATAAAATGTGCCACGAATTGCCTCAAATAAAATGTTACCGAAAGTGGTATTAAAAAGGATACGTTGACTCATAAATTGATGTTACCGACCAGATCATCGGAAACGTAGGTTTTTTTATGAGTCCCCAGGTAAAGCAAGAATGTTTTGAGGTTTTATTTAAGCATTATTAAGGAGCGCATTGGATCTAAAACCATCAACAAACATGATAAATCCAAATCACATTATCAAAGAATCGTGGAAGCTGATTACATCTCTAAAATCTCAAATGACACTCTCGCGCTACTTGGACATCTACATCGCCTATTACAAAAGCCATCCGGCAACATTCCGCCTCATCGCCCAGAATATTCCCCGGCAGGACGCACAAAGCATCCCGGGTTATGATCATCTCGCAAACCTGCTTGCCGGCATCCGGGAGGACTTCGAAAAGCCAATATTCTGCTTTTTTATACAGCGAGACATCATTGAGATTTCTGAAAAGCCTGAGCGGTCTGATTAACCACTTCCTTGGTTGTGGCGCTACAGAAGCCCGGCTTTGGGGATTTGAACCGGACAACCCGGATTACCTGAAATGGGTCAAGGAAACCGTGATGTTCATATTCCTTCCGGCATTGGAAAAATCCCTGAACATGAGAGCATAAAATAAAAAAATATTTGAGCAACAGTCCGTTTATTGTGAGACTCAAATTTCAAAAACGAAGTGCATTGAAATTTGTTAGTCGAACAATCCCGCAAAGCGGAGGGTATAATACCCCGCAGCTTGCTGCGGAATTAGGGTCCAGGGCTTGCCCTGGGGTTCATACCCGTGATTCTTGATTTGCCTTCAATATTTTTTACAAGCGAGGATTGTTTCGCATTCGGTCGCCAGATCGCTGAGCGTTTCGAGTTCGCCAAGGTTATCTATTGCAGTTAATAAATTATCCGGAATTTTAGTGCCTCAGAAGGGTGGAAGGCCGAAAAAATATGAATAAAAACTAATATGGTGTCCCCGGCTTTAGAAGATTTTGTCCCAGATTTCTGCGGACGGCGGGGTTTCAATTCGGTGGGCAACCTCAATCGAGACCTTTGCGCAAGGCGCTCAGATGCTCATGGGTCAAATTGTGGGTCTGGCAGCATCGGATCCAGCCATCAAGAATTTGCCTTGTCTGGTTGCCTACCTTAGTGAAGTGGTAGCGCAGGTAGGTTTCCAACGGGAAAGGGCTAAGCTTCGGCCCCAACAGTATTATCGTACGCAAAATCAGTCCGATGGGCACATAACTGAATAGACCACTGCCCACGCCCAGATAAGCGGCGCAGGCTTCTGCGGCTTCTCGGGCGGCACGGATCGCCAGCCCGAGTCGTGGCGAGTGGCGCAGGTTATCGAGTGACCAGCCTTCCTGTTCCAGTGCTGCCACGGCACAGATGGTCACGCTTTCCGTTCTCGCTTCCCACCAGGCCAGATCCTTGCGTGTGCTTGCCGGCATACCGCCGGCTTTCAGCCAGCAGGCGGCCTTGCGCCCGTGTTCATTGTCCTGTAATATCGCAGATCCCGGCGGTGCCAAATAGGCGATTCCGGGGGGAGGGGTCTGGAAACTGATCAGCCCTATCAATCCCTGACAGATGGGGCCCGGATGAAGTTGACGAAGAATATCCATATCCTGGATGTCCGGGGTCCACGCAATCAGTGGCGTGTCCTCGCCAATGGCGGCGATCTGCCAGGCAAGCCACGAATCGGCAAGCGCATCGGACGAGGTGCACAGCCATACCTGGTCGTAGTGGCCACGGGCCCGGGTCAGGGTTTTTAGATTCTGCTGCTCTTCACGGTAACCGCCAAAAAGGCTATAGCGGTAAAGGGTGCGGGGCATGGCGGCGTTGGGGCTTTCCCGGTCGCGAACCAGAAACTCGACCTCGCACCCTGCATTCAGCAGGGCCTGGGCGTATACGGCACCAACAGCGCCGCTGCCGATGATGAGAATACTTACTGGCATAATTTTTACCTCAAGAATAAGAAGTTGCTTTTATCATATAACGGGCACCCCCCGAAGGAGATGCCCGTTATACATGCTAGGAGGAGGGTCTGTTATCATTAGTAGTGAAAAATCACCTTGAATTTTTCCCAGTCACCGATGGCGGTTATTTTTGCATTCACGGTGCCGCCGCCGTTATTTTCAGCTAGGGACTGGTATGCAGTACATATTCTGTTGCCCCTTCGGCAAATGTCGGTCCGCAAAGGGTCTTCATTCTCAGGTTGGTAAGGTCAAACAGCGTTGTGCTCTGGTTGACTTTACTAGCCGGCGTTACGTTTCCTTCTCCAGTCAAATACATCCAGTTGATATAATCGAATGCCTTGTCAAAGTCATAGGTTCCGTAACCACCCAGCGGATGATAAGGATCTTTCAATATCTCGATCATCCTGTCATAGCGATACTTGGAATCTTCGTCTACAAAGTTTAATCGAACGTTAGCGTACATATCCGGCAGCATGTAATGATTTGTTTGAAGCACGAAGTCAGGGTATTGTTCCTGCTGGCGGGCAGCCGTCCCTAAAAGCTTTTGCAACCACGTTTTTTCTACATATTCCATGCCCCTGACATAAACATGGTTCGCCGACACTTCCACAGACTTGCCGCCTCGTTCGGCGCCCTTCCCGTCAGCGAGGATGTACAACCAGGAAACGCCTCGCTTTGAGTTTTTGATCATCGAAACGCCCTGGCTCAATTCATTGGCCTTTGCCATGACATCACGGGCGGTAAGCAGCGTACCCATGCCGACATCTGTCGGCGTGCAATCTATGGACGGAACCATGTCCATGCCGATGCCCAGGCCTTTTTCATTCATGGCGGCTATGACCCCCGCGATTCCCGCGACACCTACACTGACGATCCGGTTCCTGCCGTTAGCGTAGATTTCGAAAATAACCGGATGGTCGGTAAAGCCCGAGCCGCTGAACATAAAGTCCCGACCCAGATAGAGGTTGTCGTCCATGGTGGCTTTGCCGTCCATAACAAATGCATTACATGACAACTGAAGACCATTGAGAAGAGTCCCTGCTTTAGTAGCAGCATTGAGCAAAGGGGTAGCAATAGGATAGCCAACGCTTAAAAGCGCATCGGAACCGACGTAGACGAGCAAGACGTCCTCGTAGGTTAGACCATCAACTCCCGCTGCCCTGGCGCCGTCAACAATACCGTGCATTTCATCGAGATATTCCTTGGGAATATATTTTTCATTTTGTTTCGCAACGATTTTGAAAAAATCAATGATAAAGTCCGCAGGCCTCTTTCCGGACGCTAACTGACTTACGCCCAACCGCTTTCCAATTTCTGTCAAAAGGAGATCCTCGATAACGGGACCGAGCGGCCCTAACATTGACACATAATTCCGGCCAATATCGATGAAAAACTCATCGGACGCAACTTCTGCGACCGCCTCTCCCATCAGATACCCATGCTGAAAGCCCATTTCATATCCGTTGCCTTCCAGATGGAGAAAGGGCTGCTGATGGCCCGTATCGGTGATAATATAGTCAAGATACCCTTTGCCGTCTGGCGAATAGGTACGGGCGGCAAAGGCCTGACCGTAGAGCACCAGAGTTGCGGACACAATAAACAACGCCATTACGATCAAGGAAATGGAAGAATGTCTTTTGCTAAGATTCATTTGCTTGTCTCCTTTTTTAATATTTTGTTTTCGGCGATTTTCAAATTTGGATTAAATCATCTAAGTTATTGATACCCAAGTGGAGGACAGGGCAAGGCTCTCGCGCGGCGTGTGAGAAGGCGATGTCCTTGAAGAGTGGATATTCAAGTCTCTGCTGCATGGTCAGGTTCATCGCGTTCATTTCCTGCTCCTTGACAAAATCTTTGATTTTTGTTTCAGTAAGCCGAGCTTATTCACCCATGTTTAAAATTGCACGATTGTGCAGGTATGAGTAAATCAAATTTTGAGGGTTGTCAAGAAAAAAATTGCACGATTGTGCATTTTTTTACCATAAAATGTATAACAATGCGAATTAAAAAGGAATTATCTCAGAATAAAAAAAATGGTGTAAAAAAAGCTTCGTATGGGGCCACTACAATGGAAATGATTTTGGACGCCGCTTGCGCGGTCTTTTCCCGGTGTCCCTATGAAGCGGCCAGCATTCGTATGATCGCTGCGGAGGGCGGCTTTTATCACAGCCTGATCCGCCACCATTTCCCCAGCAAGGCCTCTATTTTCGAAGCCCTCAGCAAAGAGGGATGCGAGGAGTTGAGGGAGGCGAACAAGTCCTGGTTGAAGGAACTGGCAGGGCTCGGTCCCGGGGCGGCGCTCTCGCTCTACTTGGACCGCTACATCGCCTATTACAAAAGCCATCCGGAAACCTTTCGCATCATCGCACAGAATATTCCCCGGGAAGACGCACAAAGCATCCCGGGTTACGATCATCTCGCAAACCTGCTTGCCGGCATCCGGGAGGACTTCGAAAAAGCCAATATCCTGCTTTTAGACAGGGAGACATCGTTGAGATTTCTGGAAAGCCTGCACGGCCTGCTTAACCACTACCTTGGTTCCGGCGCTACGGAAGCCCGGCTTTTGGGATTTGAACCGGACAGCCCGGATTACCTGAATTGGGTCAAGGAAACCGTGATGTTCATATTCCTCCCGGTATTAGAAAAATCCCTGAACATGGAAGTATAAAATTCAAAAAAAATATTTGGATAACAGACCGTTTATTGTGAGACTCAAATTTCAAAAACGAAGTGCATTGAAATTTGTTAGTCGAACAATCCCGCAAAGCGGAGGGTATAATACCCCGCAGCTTGCTGCGAGGGTCCAGGGCTTGCCCTGGGGTTCATACCCGTGATTCTTGATCTGCCTTTAATATTTTTTACGGGTAAGGATTGTTTCGCATTCGGTTGCCAGATCGGTCAGTATTTCCAGGCTGCTCACGTTATCAACGGCAATCAATAAATTCTCCAGTCCATTACCGATATGGCTGAGGAAATCGATTTTATGTTTTTTGAGTCCCAGAAAACCGTACGCGCCCAATGCCTGCAAAAGCCGCTGTACCGAACCCATCCAAAAGTTACGGACAAACTCATCGCGGCTGTAAGCGGGGTTCATTAGTTCATAGTAAAAATTTATCAGTTCGTTTCTTTCTTCATCTTCAAACGTAACGTAAGGATCGCAGATCAGCGAACCCAGATCGTAAAAAAAGCATCCTTCGCGCATTCCCTGAAAATCAATCAACACCGGCTTGCTGTTTTTAATCATAATATTCTGCGATTGAAAATCGCGGTGAATCAGACAGGGATCGATTTTTTGCAGACGAGCGGAAAGCTCGTCTAATTCTTTTTTCAACTTTGCAGCATCCGACGATGAGAGTTTTATCTTGCAGACTTCCCCGACGAGATTTTCCAGAAAATAGTCGTGCTCCCATTTATAGAGTCTGGGTCCGTAACTTTCGGATAATTTCAAATCTGCGGGAAGTGATTTCAGATCAAAGGAATGCAGCCTGTAAATTTGAGTTAGTACCTGAAAATAATAATCGCGCCTTTCTTCCCAAGGCAAAAATCTTTCCGACCATAAATCAACATCGCCCAAGTCTTCAAGCAGGATAAAATGTCGCGAGACATCCTGTTTGATAATCCGCGGTACATTAATATTCAGCGATGCCATAAATCTATTGATGCCGGCCCAGTAGGCGTTTTCTTCCACTTCATCACCGTAGTGCATAAAAATAAAGCTGTCTTGATGCGGCAGAGTTACCCTAAAAAATTGGCGATCGGAACCGCCCTTCTTGATGGGCTCAAGATTAAAATCTACCTTGCCCAGATGTTCAGTTAAATATTTTTGAATTTCTTTCTGCATATATTCCTCATCTATGTCATTACCCGACTTGATCGGGTAATCCAGTATTACAAGGAACTGGTTCCCCGCTTACGCGGGGACGACGCCTGGATTCCCGCCTGCGTAACCTAAAGGTCATCTGCGACGGGAATGACAACTTTAAAGGTTATACGAAATTACCTTCTAGCTCTTTGGGCTCATAACCCAAAGGTCACATATCGCAATGGGTGTAATGGCACTTAACCAATCCCTGTTTTGACTAATCTATTATACTCATCAAGAGAACCCACATCATACCAGCAACCATCATCAATCACTACAGCCCCAACCGAGCGCGGATTTTCTTTTATCATTTCCACCAGCGGTAAAACAATCGATTCGATCCTGCCTACCGTCAGTCGTTTCAGGAAAGATTTCTCCACAATATAAACTCCGGCAAAAAGACAACTTTTTACGCCTTGATTTTTTAAAGTATGCCGCATGTCGCAGACAAAACCTTCTTTATCAATATTGACATTGAGCAGCGGTCCATTTGAACGCAGCGCCAATGTAACTGATGTGTTCAGTTCAAAATGTTTTCTAATAAGCAGTTCACTCGGCATGTTGGTAATGATGTCGCCGTTGTAAACGATAATGCGTTCGTTTTCGGTAATCAGGTCTTCGATATTTTTAATGCCGCCCGCGCTATCCAGCAATCAGGAAAAGCTTCTGCATATTTTTCCGCGCAATGATGCGTATTGACAATAAACCGTTTTATGCCAACAGCTCGCAAATGTTCCATCGCGTAAGTGATAATCGGATATCCGCCGATTTCCAGAAGCGGTTTGGGTACATTTTCCGTCAACGGCCTGAGCCTAGTCCCCAGCCCGGCTCCGAAAATGAATGCTGTTGTAATTTGTTTGTTCATAATATATTTCCCATATCTTTCAATGAAACAAAAACTCTTTTGTCCCCCGCCGGCGGGGGTAGGGGGTGGATGTTTTTTGTTCCATTCTCTTCCTCCCCCGTCGCTTCGCGACACCCCCTCTAAAGGGGGACAAAATGCACTAGCCCCGCGGTTCTTTCTTTAGCTTCTTGCCATACTCCGGATCAATTTTAACCAGCGCCGCCACAATAAATCCGGGAATTGTTGTAATTAAAATCCAGATGAAGAAATTCTTATAGCCAAACATTTCCTGAAGCCAGCCGCTTCCCATCGCGGGGATCATCATACCCAGCGCCATAATTCCCGTCCCGATAGCGTAAAAGACGGTTTTGTATTCTCCCTGCGAAACCATGATCATATACATGGTGTAGGCGGTAAAGCCGAATCCGTAACCGAACTGCTCCAGCGCCACGGCGGAACCGACAAGCCATAAACTCTCCGGTTGATAGTGGGAGAGATAAACGAAAATCAAATCCGGCACGTGCATTATCAAAACCATCGGCCAGAGCCAGAATTTCAAACCATTTTTATAAACAACATAGCCGCCCAGAAGTCCGCCCAGCATCAGCGCGATGACGCCGACCGTGCCGTAAATGATGCCAACCTCCGCCGTGGTCAAACCCAATCCGCCTTTAGCGCGGACATCCAGCAGAAACGGCGCGACCATCTTCACCAGCTGCGCCTCGGCAAAACGATAAAACAGAAAAAAGCTGACTATGATAAGAATATCTTTGCGCCGGAAAAATAAAGTCAGAACGCGGAAATATTCCTTAAGGAAATTTTTTGATTTATCCCATGGCGCGCTGACATCCGATTCAGGCCTGGGCAGAGCAAAAAAATGATAAATAAACAGAGCTAGAAAAACTGCCGCGACACCGATAAAGGCCAGCGACCAGGCGCTCACTACCGGATAGCCGTAGTTTTCCAGAACTCCGGCCGCAATTACCAGACCGCCCTTGGCGGCAATGGTGGCAACACGATAGAAAATTACACGCACGCCGACAAACGCCGCCTGCTGCGGTGTATCGAGCCCCAGCATGTAGAAACCGTCAGCGGCGATATCATGCGTGGCGGAACTAAACGCCATAATCCAGAACATCGCCAGCGTGTAACGAACAAAATCGGAAGCAGGTATAGTCAGGGCGACACCGGCCAGCGACCCGCCGATAGCCAATTGCATCGTCAGTATCCAGAAACGCTTGGTGTGGAAGATATCAACAAACGGACTCCATAGTGGTTTAATCACCCAGGGAAGATAAAGCCAGCTGGTGTAAAGAGCGATTTCGGTATTGGAGAGCCCCAATCGTTTATAAAGGATAACGCTTACCGTCATGGCAATCATGTAGGGAATGCCTTCGGCCAGATAAATAGATGGAACCCAGAACCAGGGACTTCGGCTCGTATTCATTCGCCCGCCTTTGTTGGCTTCGTTATTATTTGTTGTTTCTGTTTTTGTTTCGGACATAGTTAAATATTATTTCGATCTTGCAAATTAATAAATTTTTTTCAAAATAGCGCCGGAAAAGTAGTGAACTAATATTTCCTCTGCCTTTAATCCTTTGGCCGCCATTACCGCCGCACCAATCTGGCAGAGGCCCACGCCGTGCCCCCAGCCGCCGCCGGACAAAATGAAACGGCGGACTTCTCCGGTCGCGGTTCGCTCCACAGACACAACAAAAGCACTGCTTAAAAGATGGCTTAATGAGAGCCAGCGGCGTATTTCCAATTCCTTGCCGACGATCATTGTCTTTCGGGAACCTTCAATTTTCAATCTGAAAATTCTGCCGGAAGGGCCGCGCTCCAGAGGAATCAGATCTCTTAATTCGCCGAAATCAATACCCGATTTATTCCTGATTATTTCTTCCAGCTCTTTTCTTGTATAGACAACCTGCCAGCGATAGAAATCAGGCGTTTCCTGATCGAAAGCAGGCAAAATATTGCTCAGCAATTCCTTGTCTGTCGTGTCACAATAAGCCCGAGGCCTGCCGGTCAGCCACTTTTGGGCCTGGGCCTCCGATTGAATGGGAGGATGTTGTTGAACATCATCGGTGACACTTACCAGATAGGCAGGGGATTTGTCTTCCCATGCGGTTGCGAAAATCTCGGTTTGCCCCCCGCAGGACTTGTAGTAACGGGCGTCACAAATTTCTCCGGCATAAACAAGATAAAGTCCGCGAGTACTTTCTATCGCTTCATGGACACTGGCGGAGATGATTCCAGTTATTCCCTGATAGCGCTGACAGTGATCGTCGGCGCAAACATCAAATCCTTCATGATCGTTGACGTCATGCCAAACGATGATTTCATTTTCAGTTTTTATCCCGGACAAACACCGGGGGGCTTTCTTTTTCGCGAGCATAGCCACAAGCCAGCTGCGGGCGACAATGGCCTGTGCCTTTAAAAATTCCAGCGGCGCAGTAGCAGACATTTCCGAAGAAATTACACTTTTCAGATAATCTTCCAGAGGAATTTCGTTTATGAGATGAAAAGAGCAACCGAAATCCGCCGACAAAAATATATCGCCGCAAAATGATTGTTCCTGACTTCTTTGCCAGTGGAAATCAATGCCGATTTTCACATCAGAAACAGTAAAACTCGAACCTTCAGCGGCTGAAAGTAGAATCTCCTTCTGCCGGAGTATTTCTTTTTGTGAAGAGTCAACAAGCAGAATAAGATCTTGATCAGCACAAACGGTAAAGCGGCCTTTTATCGCGCGGCCATTAGGCAGGAAAAATTTTCCGTTTAAAGATATATTAGCTTCGTTGCGATTCTGCAGCAGGGCGACTTTAATTTTAGGTTCTTGATGAATCATCGGCACTCCGGCATTATTTAACGGCATTTACCAAGCGCGACACATGGCAATTTCAGTAATTTTATTTTTAGGAGCAAAAGCGAAATAAGTCAAGGCGGTAAATAATCGAAGAAAAACATATTAGCGCTTGAATATCATTATTTTATCGTGTATGCATTTAACAATTAAAAACAACGGATGGCTTATGGCTCATATCTGGCCAATTGGAGGAGGCAAAGGTGGATCCGGCAAGAGTTTTCTGGCCAGCTCTCTGGGACGCCTTCTGGCAAAGTCGGGGAAAAAGACTCTCCTGATTGATCTTGATCTGGGCGCGGCGAACCTGCACACCATGGTGGATGTCCCTTATCCGGAAAAATGTTTCTCCGATTTCATCACAAAAAAAATTGTTGTTCTGGAAGACACTGTTTTGGGAACTCCTTTTCCCAATCTTTTTTTAATCAGCGGCGCTCATGACAATCTGGATATTGCCAATCTCCCCTATGACAAAAAAATAAAAACCCTGAGAGCCATAGCCAAACTGAAATACGAATATATTATTCTGGATCTGGGAGCGGGCACAGCTTTTAACACGCTCGATTTCTTTCTGGCCTCTAGAAACGGCATATTCATTACCACGCCGGAGCCCACTTCCATTGAAAATGTTTACCGGCTTATGCGCGCCATATATCTGCGCCGCATCCGCCATTTCTTTTCCGCTGCTGATTTTAAGGCGCTGGAAAAAAAGGTCAGACAGCATCTGGGCGAGGACTCTTTTAACAAACCCGAAAATATTTTTCCCGTTGTCAAAAAAGAATATCCGGAAAAATACGCGATGATTAAAAAGGATTTCAATTCTTTCAGCTTCAAACTTGTTCTCAACCAATTGCGCAAGCAGGACAATACGGTTCTGGGGGCGCAGATATGCAAAATTATCAAAAAGCATCTGGGAATTAATGTTGATTTCGCCGGCAATATCGCCTACGACGAACACGTTCACGACGCCATCTGCCAGAGGGTATGCTTTTTAGACCGTTATCCCCACACACGCGCCGCTAATGATTTGCGCGAACTGAACAGAAAAATGGGCAATTCCTTCGGCGAACAACTGATGATCAACTATCTTTAGAAATTTGAGGCCGTGAATGGAAAAAGATTTTGACCAGCTGAATTATTACGAAATGCTGGACATAAAACCGGAAGCGACCGCTCTGGAAATTCGCGGCGCCTATAATGCCGCTATGCAAATGTACCAGCCCGATTCTCTGGTCAGCTATTCTTTTTTTTCGCGGGAGGAAAGAAACAAAATACTCGCCCTTCTGGACAAAGCTTATCTCACTCTTATCAATGAAGCACAAAGAGCCAGATACGACAACGAAATAAACCCGCAGGGAAATTCCGGCGCTGCGGAAAAAGGCGCGGCAGTCAAAAAAGCCCCGGTTAATATCTTTGACATTAACCGGCAGGGATTCAACCCTCTCTCGCGGAAAAATCATAGCGCTGAATTAAAAGAAAAAATTTCCCAAAATCAGCGAATCAGAGAAATTCTTTCCCGGCAGGAAATCAGCGGCGCCGATCTTAAGGAAATCAGAAACGAACTGGGCGTAACCATTGAAACAATTCAACAGGAAACGAGAATCCGCCTCGATTATTTAAACTATATAGAAGAGGATAAAACAGAAAAACTGCCGGCAGCGGTTTTTCTCAAAGGTTTTATCAGGGCTTACTTAAAAAGCCTCTGCGTTGAAACGGCAGAGGATATCAGCGCCCGTTACATGAGCGGACTTACGCGCAAAAATTAACTTGACAGTCCTCGCCAATGGAGTGCATTATTTAACAATAACTATCCATAAAGAAAAAATAAAAACTTCCTCTTTCTTTTCAATGTGTTAAGAAAATTAGCGTTTAATGGATAAGTAAAAAATGATTCAAACAGGAGCATATTAATGAAAAAATTCTGGGCATATTTATTATTGTTGATCTTGATTATAATTTCTCTTTCCGCCTGCAGACCTAAAGATACACCGGCAGAAGAGGAACCCGTGGGACCGAAAATCATTGGCGCACAAATCATTGCCAATGCCGGAGATGCGAAAGTCAAATTAGATTGGCTAATGGTACCTGATACCGAAACCTACAACATTTATTACATTGAAGGCACCGACAGTAAACCCAGTTCCACGGAAATGAAAGCAGGAAGTAAGTTCACCATCTCTTCCGGCATGACCGAGGTCAGCGCACTAAGTGATTTACCATTAACCCAAACAAACGGTGTCGTGGCTGGCTTGGTCAGTGCGCCTTTAACTGTGACAAACCTTAAGAATGGTACTAAGTACTGGTTTGCCTTCTCGGCCGTGAATGCCGACGCGGAGAGCGCTTTGTCAACAATAATCTCAGCTACGCCAAGTGATTCCCCGCCGCCTGCCACCCCTCAAAATGTACGAGCTAACGCGGGGAACGAAAAGGTCACTGTAACTTGGAACCCCGTGGCCGATGCCACCTCCTATAATCTTTATTGCACGTGGACTACTGGAACGGACTATGGATCTGGCTCAATTACTATTCCAGGACAAGCCAGCAACTCGAAAGTTGTGGACTCAATATACTGGAGTGCCGGAACGGGCGAAGGGACAACAACCGGTCTTACAAATGAAAAAGTTTATATCTTCTACCTAACGGCCGTGAATGCAACCGCCGTGGAGGGCAATCCATCCTTCATGGTTTATGCTGTGCCGAGCGAAAACCCGCCGCCCGCGGCCCCGGTCCTCGAAACTCCAGCAGTAGTAGGCTCAAATGTAACGCTCACATGGAATGTCGTAACCGCCACACCGGCCGTCACCTCTTACAACGTCTATGTCGGTACCGCCAAGGGAGTCACAAAGGGAACAGGGGTACCGTCCTCGGTATCGGTTATCACAAATCCAATGACCACGACAGCCACTCTTTCAACCGGTAAGTACTACTTCGTCGTAACGGCGGTAAATGCCAACGGCAAGGAGAGCGCAGAATCGAACGAGATGTCCGCACTGGTTCCATGACACAGTATAAATAACCTCAAATAGTTTTTAAAAGGGGCTTCCGGGCCCCTTTTTTACGCGAGATTGAATCATATTTAAAATTATGTTAAACGTACGAAACTGTTTCGGTTTTGATGGGGTAAAAATTAATGAGTGTTTTTGAATACGTGGCGCTGGATGAAAAAGGGCACGAGCATAAGGGATTTGTTGACGCGCCTGGTATTGCCGCGGCGCGGCAGAAACTGCGGGAAGAAAATGTCTATCCCGTCGAAATTAATCCGGCGGCAACGAAAAAAGAAACCGCTTTATCGGGAGCTTTTAAAATTAATCTCTGGGAGAGGGTCTCCGCGGGCGATGTTTCCGTTTTCACCCGCCAGCTTTCCACCCTGTTAGGCGCAGGAATGCCGCTTGTGCCTTCACTTTCCATCTTAATGAACCAGGCCAATAATCCTCTTTTAAAAAAATCACTGGCGCAAATCCGCGAACAGGTCAACGAAGGCAAAAGCCTGACGGAAAGTATGTCCTTTTTTCCTAAAATTTTTCCGCCTTTTTATTTAAACATGGTCAGGGCGGGGGAAGCATCAGGAACAATCAATCTGGTTCTGGAGCGACTGGCTGACTTCAGCGAGAATCAGCAGGCGTTAATAAACAAAATCCGTTCCGCCCTTGCCTATCCGGTTATTATGCTTTTTATGGGGAGCGTCGTTATTTTTCTTTTGATGGCTTTCGTCGTGCCCAAAATTACCGGCATTTTTACCGATATGCATCAAACGCTGCCTTTGATTACAATTATTTTAATTACTGTCAGCAATTTTTTAAAATCCTTCTGGTGGCTTATCTTGATTCTTCTGGCCGCGGGAGCGGCCGCTTTTAAATATATGACAACCGGTACGGAAGCGGGCCGGCGTTTGTGGGACAACGCCAAACTTAAATTTCCGGTATGGGGACAGGTCAACCGCAAAATAGCGATCGCCCGTTTTTCCCGTACACTTGCCACTTTGCTGCAAAGCGGCGTGCCGCTTCTGGCGGCGATGGAAATAGTCCGCAATGTCGTCAATAACATTCTCATCGGCGAAGCAATCAGTAAGGCCAGTAAAGATCTGGAGGAAGGCAAGGGACTTTCCAGTCCCCTTGCGCAAAGTGGTATCTTCCCTCCTCTGGTGACAGAAATGATCGCCGTGGGAGAACAGAGCGGCACTCTGGAGAAAATGCTCAACCGCATCGCCACGGCTTATGAAACAGAAGCTCAGGCCGATATAATGGTTATGACTTCTCTTCTGGAACCGATAATGATACTGGTTATGGGGCTTGGAGTCGGCTTTATTGTTGTTTCCATTTTATTGCCGATATTTGAAATGAACCAGCTGGTGAGGTGACGATTTTGTACCCCCCTACATGTTTTACGTGTCCCCCGCTGGCGGGGGATAAAGGGGGTGGATGTGTTAATTGCAGGCGCAATTTTTACCCGAGGTGCAGATCACGAGTGCTTTATCCACCTCCGTCACCAGGGTGACACCTCCGCCAGCGGAGGACAGAAAACAATAAAAAAGAGGTTGGTTATGAAAAAAATCAGACAAAAGAAAAACACGCAGACGGGGTTTACTTTAATAGAATTGATGGTGGTCATTATAATTCTGGGAGTACTTGCCGGACTGATTATTCCCCGTGTTATGGGACGACCCGATGAAGCGCGGCAGGCCAAAGCCAAAATACAGATTGAAAGTCTCGAATCAGCTCTGAAACTCTACAAACTTGATAACGGCAACTATCCTACAACGGAGCAGGGGCTTAACGCTCTGGTTGCGGCCCCCACAGCGGGTAATCTTCCTAAAAACTGGCGTCAGGACGGCTATCTGGAAAAAGGCAGGGTGCCCAAAGATCCCTGGGACAATGAATTTATTTATATCAGCCCCGGCGGTCACGGCGATTTTGATTTAAGTTGTCTGGGCAAGGACGGCGAGGCCGGAGGAGAAGGTGTCGATAAAGACATCAACAACTGGGAACTTGAATAAACGGGGTTTTACTCTTGTTGAATTATTGCTGGTAATCGTGCTCATCGGAGTGGTTCTGGTGCTGGCCGTTCCCTCCACAAGAGATGTTCTGACCGGTGATAATCTCAAAAAGGCTTCGCGTCAGTTCATCGGCCTGGAAAGAAAACTGCGCGCTGACGCCGTCCGCGATCAGATTGACTACATTCTCTGCATGAATTTACCCAGTTCAACTTACTGGGTTTTCGCCTCCGACATGACGCCGGAGAAACAAGACGAGATAAAAAAGCGTCCGCAGCATTTACCTTCAGATGTCGTCATTCTCGATATTGCGGGAGAAAACAATAAGAAACAATCCGCGGATGAAGCAAGAATTAAATTCGGAAAAAACAATGTTTGCTCTCCGGCAGTAATTCATCTGGCCCACGAAGAAGATAAAATGACCATTGTGATAAATCCTTTCCTGGGCGTAACGGATGTTTACGATAAATATGTTGATATTCCTGTAACCGTTTCAAAAGAACTCAGTTTCAGATAAAGGCCGGCGGCATGACGCGAAGAAAAGCAAGCGGGTTTACCCTCATGGAAGTGATGATCGCCATGGCGATTTTAGCCATAGCTCTGGTCGCCGTCTTTCAGTCGCAATCGCAGAGCATTTCCATGTCCACAGACTCACGTTTTATGACCTCAGCCGCTCTGCTGGCCCAGAGCAAAATGGCCGAGGTGGAAACCTCTTCCGCTTTGATTAATCACAGCGAAAGCGGAGACTTCGGACCCGATTATACTCAATATGCCTGGAATCTGGAAATCGGCGATACCCAACTGCCGCAATTCAAAAAAATTGAAGTAACTGTATCGAACAAAGCCCTGCTTCGCGGAGGCACTTACAAACTTGTTCTTTATAAAGCCACAGGCATGTAATTTATGTTGAAAAAAATGGTTAAACGAAATTCTTCCCTTCGCGGTTTTACACTGGTGGAGATACTAATCGCCATCTTTATCCTGGTGTTGGTAATGGCCACGGTTTATGCCTCCTACAGCGGCACGCTGAAAGTTTCGCGGCAGATGGAGGAAGAAGGCAATATTTACAAGATGGCCCGTACATCTATGGACAGGATGATTAAAGATTTATCATCCCTGCAGTCTTCCGGCAGTTCCTTTGATTTTCACGCCGGGGAAAAAACATTAAGCAAACATGATTTTTATTTTCTTTCTTTCTGGTCGGCTTCCCATCTGGCTTTCGGTGAAAATGAGGGCGAAGGACGTCCGGCGGCGATCAGCTACTACGTGCGGGAAGATGAAGGGCAAAACAGCTTTTCTTTGTGGAGAGCTGATATTTCCGGTTCCAAACCGGACAAAGAAAAAGGCGCTAGCGGTGGATTTGTAATCTGCAAAAACGTCGAATCTTTTCAATTAAAATTGTACGATTCCGCGGGCGGAGAATTGGATTCATGGGATTCCTCATCTTTGGCAGAGCAAAACGGCAAGGCCCCCGCGGCCGTAAAAATAGAACTGGCGCTGGCAAATTTAAATGATCCCGAAAAGCCTTATAAATTTACGACGAAGGTTTTTTTACCGGTAAAAAAATAAACGCAATGAAAAATAAATTCAATCACGGGTATAACCAACAAATCAAGATTGGGGGGAAACTGCGAGAATTAGTTACGCATAGTATTGATTATGTTTCATCCCGACAGCGTCGGGATTGTTCAACTTACCAATTTCCGGGCTCTTCGTTTCGGAAATTGTTGTTTCACAATAATCGAGGAATCGCGCTAATCACGGTTATATTGATTGTCGGCATTTTAGTTGCCGTCATCATCGAATTGAACAGGTTTACACGCTCCGAGATTTATGAAGCGGCCAACTTAAGCGATGGCATCAAATTAACTTATATTGCCAAGTCCGGCTTTTACGGCGCGGCCGCCTTGCTGACTAATTCCAAAAACAATTACGACACCTTACGCGATGATTGGGCAAATGCCCAACTTTTATCCGAAAAATCTGCAAGTCTTTTCACTGACGGTTATTTTATCGCGACGGTTGAGGATGAATCCGGTAAAATTCCTCTCAATAAACTCGTAAACGGAAGTGAATACAATCAGGAAATTAAAGACATGTTGATTAGATTGCTTAGCCTTCCGGAATTCGGGCTGGATGAAAGAAAGGCCGCCGAAATTGTCGCTGCCATAAAAGATTGGATAGATGCGGACGATCAATTCACGGAAAACGGAGCGGAAACTTCTTATTACGCTTCTTTAGATAATCCTTATGAAGCGAAAAACGCTCCGCTGGATTGCATTGAAGAATTGCTTATGGTAAAGGGAATAACCAAAGAAATTTTTTCCGGGACAAAAGAAAAACCGGCCCTGTCGCAATATGTTACCGCGGACAGTGACGGATTGATAAATATAAATACCGCGCCCAAAATGGTTTTGCGCTCTCTTTCGGACGAAATCAGCTCTGAATTGGCAGACAGCATTGATGAGTATCGCCGGAAAGAAGGCAACGATTTATCTAATACCCAATGGTACAAAAAAGTACCCGGTATGGAAAACGTGAACATATCGCCGGAACTGATTACGGTAAAAAGCAATTATTTTAAAATTATCTCCGTAGGAAAGATGAAAAACATGACGCAAAGTGTGAGTGGTGTGGTAAAAAGATCGGATCAGAAATCCGTCCGGATAATCAAATGGAGGCAGGATTAATGCCGCAAACGGTATTAGGGCTGGATATCGGCGCAAACACTATTAAGGCTGTTTTGTTTGCCAGAAAAGGATTGACCGGAGGCCGGGTTTTGGCCGCCCGGACCTTGAATATTAATGCCTGCGGCGGAATGGAACCGACATTAAAAAAACTGGCGGAGAACAAAATTTTTTGCAATATTCCCTGCTGTATTTCTCTGCCGCTTGCCGACGTCATGTTCAGGCAAGTCAACCTGCCTTTCCGCGATGACACTAAGATAAGAAAAACTCTGGCCTTTGAACTGGAACCGCTTATTCCTCTGGCCGTAGATGAATTGATCACCGATTACCTGACAATTCCGCGCGACGGACTTCTTGTGGCCGCGCTGACAAAAAAAAGCATCCTCGACTGGATAGATCAAGTGGAAACCAGTCTGGGAAAAATATCGATCATAGATGTTTCTCCTTCTGTACTGGCCGCGCAGATACTTGCCGAAAAAACGTCAATCGCTTGCGGGATCATTCTGGATATCGGCACAAGTTCAACCGCGGCGGTCTTTTATGAAAATGGCTCTATTGTTCAGGTTCGTTCTCTGGCTTTCGGCGGAGAGCAAATAACAGCGGCATTAGCGCAGGATCTGTCCGTGGAAAAAGATGAAGCCGAGCAGTTGAAAATCAAGGCCGGTTACCCTGCCTTGTGCGCAAAGGCGGACGACGTGTGCCGCCATTTCTGCTCGGAGCTGAAAAATACCATCGAGTATATGAAATTAAACCGCAGTATTCAGAATGATCCGGCGCATATTGCCATTACCGGCGGCGGTTCCTTGTTTGCTCCCCTGCGCAAAGAACTGGAAAATTATTTTTCCCTCCCGCTGGATGTTATCAATCTTGTCCGGATGAAACAATTGGAAATTGAAGAAAATATTCAGCGTGAATGCCCACCGCAAATAATGAATACGGCGATTGCCGCGGCAATGAGGATTTTTACCGGACGAAAATCTTTTAATTTCCGCCATGGGGAATTCGCCGCCGGAAACGTCCGCCTTGATCTTAAAAAACAATTAAAATGGGCTGCGGTCGTTACCGGAATAATTTTTCTGCTGGCGGCAGTCAATCAGTTTCTCGACTATGATTTGAAAACTCAGCGCCTCAACAATATTAAAAAACAAATTTCCCTGATTTTTAAGAAAAATTTTCCCGAAGCCCAGGCCATGGTTGATCCGGTACAGCAACTCAAAACAAAACTGGATGAAAATAAAAAGAGC